>JALFGI010000212.1 GCA_022777455.1 Clostridiales bacterium
CGGAACTTTCCCTTGCTTTTTCTTCCGGGATAGGGTATAATTCTGCCGTACAGAAAGAAAAAATTCACTTGACTACCATGGAACAAGGAGTGTAACCCATATGGAAAACCTGGAAAATGAACTGACTGCCGAGCAGGAAGAGGAATCCAGCATCCTCACCCTCACCGACGAGAACGGCGAGGACGTGGATTTTGAGTACCTGGACTGCATGACCTACCAGGGCAAGGAATACCTGGTGCTGATGCCCGCCGACGAGGCCGAGACCCAGATCGTCATTCTGGAGGTGGAGCCCGTGGACGACGAGAACGAGAACTACCTGGCTGTGGAAGACGAGGCCGTTCTGGATGCCGTCTACGGCATGTTCAAGGAAAAATACAAGGACATCCTCACCTTCGAGGATTGATCCCCCCGCCTGACAAAGCACCCCGCCCGGGGTGCTTTTTTTCACGGGGCGGTGGCGTGGTAAAATATGGTTCATAAATTATTTACGGAAAATCCCATTTTAGGTCTTGCATTTTTGCCGCAAGTGCGTTATTATATGTTAGCACTCAGGAGCTAAGAGTGCTAACGCAGTAGATATTTGCAGATCCTCTGGATTTGCAGTCTAAATAATTGTTTTTTGGAGGAAGAATTATGAAACTCAAGCCTATGGCAGACAATGTGCTGCTGAAGCAGCATGAGGCCCAGGAGACCACCAGCTCCGGCATTATCCTGGCCAGCACCAACAAGGAAAAGCCCGCGATTTACGAGGTTGTTTCCGTTGGCCCCGGCACCAAGGACGTGACCATGACCGTTCAGCCCGGCGACCGGGTGGTGGTGGGCAAGTTCACCGGCAACGATGTGACCATCGACAAGGTGGACTACAAGTTTGTCAAGCAGGATGATATCCTGGCTGTTGTTACGGATTAAGGAGGATTTTCACTATGGCAAAGATGATTGTTTACGGCGAGGAAGCCCGCAAGAAGCTGCAGTCCGGCATTGACCAGCTGGCCGATACCGTGAAGGTTACCATTGGCCCCAAGGGCAGGAACGTGGTCCTGGGCAAGAAGTATGGTTCTCCCCTGATTACCAATGACGGCGTGACCATCGCCAAGGAAGTGGAGCTGGAGGATCCCTTTGAGAACATGGGCGCCCAGCTGATCCGGGAAGTGGCCACCAAGACCAACGATGTGGCCGGCGACGGCACCACCACCGCCACCCTGCTGGCCCAGGCCATCACCCGGGAGGGCCTGAAGAACCTGTCCGCCGGCGCCAACCCCATGGTGATGCGCAAGGGCATTGAAAAGGCTGTTGCCGCTGCCGTGGAATCCATCAAGGCCAATTCCGTGCCCGTCAACGGCTCTGAGGACATCGCCCGCGTGGGCACCGTTTCCTCCGGTGACGAGTCCATCGGCAAGCTGATCGCCGACGCCATGGAGAAGGTGGGCACCGAAGGCATCATCACCATCGAAGAGAGCAAGACCGCCGAGACCGGTCTGGACGTGGTGGAAGGCATGCAGTTTGACCGGGGCTATATCTCCCCCTATATGGTCACCGACACCGACAAGATGGAAGCCGTGCTGGATGACGCCTACCTGCTGATCACCGACAAGAAGATTGCCTCCATCCAGGAGCTGCTGCCCATTCTGGAGCCCATCGTGAAGTCCGGCCGGAAGCTGATCATCATCGCCGAGGATGTGGAGGGCGACGCCCTGGCCACCCTGCTGGTGAACCGTCTGCAGGGCCGCTTCAACGTGGTCTGCGTCAAGGCTCCCGGCTTCGGCGACCGCCGCAAGGAGATGCTCCAGGACATCGCCGTGCTCACCGGCGGCACCGTAATCTCCAGCGAGCTGAACATGGAGCTCTCTGACGCCCAGATGACCGATCTGGGCCACTGCCGTCAGGTTGTTGTCACCAAGGACACCACCACCATCGTGGACGGCGACGGCGCACCCGCGGACATCCAGGCCCGTGCCCACATGATCCGCTCCGCCATTGCCACCACCACCTCCGACTACGACCGTGAGAAGCTCCAGGAGCGCCTGGCCAAGCTCAGCGGCGGCGTGGCCGTGATCAAGGTGGGCGCCCAGACCGAGACCGCCATGAAGGAGCGGAAGCTGAGAGTGGAAGATGCGCTGAACGCCACCCGTGCCGCTGTGGAAGAGGGCATCGTGGCCGGCGGCGGTACCGCTCAGGTCAACGCCATCCCCGCTGTGGAGGCTCTGATCGCCACCCTGCACGGCGACGAGAAGACCGGTGCCCGGATCATCGCCACCGCCCTGCAGGCTCCCGTCCGTCAGATCGCCGAGAACGCCGGCGTGGACGGCTCCGTGGTATACGAGAAGATCCGCTCCTCCGGAAAGGTGGGCTTCGGCTACGATGCCTACAACGAGACCTATGTGGACATGATTCCCGCCGGTATCGTGGATCCCACCAAGGTGACCCGTTCCAGCCTGGAGAACGCCGCTTCCGTCGCCTCCTGCGTGCTGACCACCGAGAGCCTGGTGGTGGACAAGCCTGATCCCGCTGCCGACGCAGCCGCTCAGGCCGCAGCCGCTCAGGCCGGCGGAATGTACTAAGCTTCCAATATCGCCATATTTCAGGGGTACCCGCAAGGGTGCCCCTGATTTCTTATTGTAAGAAACCGGGTTTATGCAGAAAATTGAAATGGGGCTGGGCAGTCATGGTTACCCGATGCCATTCAACCCGTCAAATCCCAATTTGCCGGTTTGGTGCTGAAATCGGATAACATGAATTGTTAACATAATTGCCAAAAAGTTGACATAATTACGTTAAAACAGGAGAAAATTTGACTTTTTGAAGCAAATATGTTATAATAATTCCGGATCGGGACAAATCCGCCCCTTTCCCTCCGCACCGCCCGAATGTTTTCCCTTCCCCCCTGATTCGACGACATATTCATGAGCGGCACGCTATAATAGAGCCAAAACAGAAGGAGATGATATCATGGATCAAATGTTGAATGAAGAATCCAGGCAAGAATCCAAGGCTTCGCCCGTCCGCAGAAGACGGCGGAAAAAGCAGACCCTGCCCCTGCCCGCGTTCCTCACCCGTCCGAGAGCGGATGTGCGGTGGTATTACGACGTGCGGCTGTGGTCCCCCTTGATTTTGCTGCTGCTGATCCTGGCCCTCCTCCCCGGAAAGAAGGAAGTACAGGAGCCGGTGGAGGAAACGCCGGAGATTTCCGTGGTGGAGACGCAGCCCGCGGAGGATACCACCCCCACGGAAGAGGCTGTGATCCCTGAGGCGGCAGCCCTGGCCAGGCTGGCGGACAGCGTGGGTTCGGGACGCTCCGACAATGTTAAGACCATCATCATGTGGGTGGCCATCAACCGCTCCGAGGACCGGTCCAACGGCTACGGTCAGAGCCTGCTGGACGAAATTGCCCGGCCCAACCAGTGGCAGGGCTATGACGAAAACGCCCCCTACACCAGCGGCACTTACGCCATGGCCAAAGAGGTTCTGGAGATCCAGGCCCGGGGCGGCCTGCGGCCCCTGGATTCGGATATGCTCTGGTTCGTCCTCAACGACGACGGTTCCATCACCCTGCGCAACCAGTTCACCGCCACCGTCAACCAGAAATGGCGGGAAAAGACCGTAAAGTAATACTAATTCTTGATTAAATGATTTAAATCATTTTCGCGGATGGATTGTGCCAGAAAAGGCAGATGACGCAGCTGGGCTGACGCCCAGCAAGGAAGATAACGCATTCTGGCGCAATCCAGACCGGAAAGGATTAAAGATTTTAATCAAGAATTAGTATAAGCCCCCGTAATGCAGAAAATCCTCCGTGTGCCCCACGGAGGATTTTTAAGTGTTATACTATTTTTATGAATTTTATTTGGCGGTACGTTGAATGGCCGCCTGTTGGTCGAATCCGTAGGGAACGGCACACAGGCCGTTCCCTACAACATAAACGCACACGAAGCGTTTATCCAAGTGCGCAAAAACGTTACCGGGCTTTACCCAGGAGTCCCGGATATCACACCAGCCCGGTGCGCCACGCCGCGACTCGCGGCCAAAAACCGGAGCCCTCCGGTTTGGAAGGCTCCGGGCATTTTTGGAGAAATCAGGAAATGCTGACCATAATCACAGGCCGAATGCCGCAGCCGTAATCCCACATGCTGTCGCCGGCGTAGGCGATCTGGCCGCCGGCATATACAGAGGCAGCACTGGTCTCATACTGGCCGGGAGAACGCAGCCGCCACCACGCGCCTGACTCGTATACCTGGGTGCCCTGGCGCTTGGCGTAGGGGGTGGCACCGCAGCGCCTGTCCTTATCGCTCGCAAAAAGCGCCTCGGCTTCTTCAATGCTCAGAAGGGTCACCATATCCCGGGTGCTGTTGCCGCCGCTGGTTCCGTATTGGGGATTGCAGAGCATCTCGGAGTAGATCACCTCCATACGCTTCTGCTCCGTCCTGGTAAACGCTTCATTCAGGAAGGTATCGTTGAGCCACTCCCGCACATAGCTGTCTTCCCAGGTAACGCCCACCTTCTCGTCGTTGAACTGCACACAATCCAGGCAGTAGCGACTGATCAGCAGCATGCTTTTTCCGTCCTTGGTGATGCCCAGGACGAGCCATTCAATGTCCTCGGAACCGTTATTCAGGTTCTTGTCCTGCTCATAAGAGCCAAAGGTGACAATGTCGCCCCGCTCGTACCGGGTGGCGGCCATGGCTGTCACCGGGAGCAAGGATGCCAACAGCATCATTACGAGAAGCAGCGCGGTCAGTTTTTTCATAAGTCTACCTTCCGTTAAAAATCAGAAATCACATTTCTTTGCAATGTAATCCTTCAATTCAGCAATGGGGATACGGACCTGCTCCATGGTGTCACGGTCACGGACGGTAACGCAGTTGTCGGCGGGGGTATTCTCGTCGCCCACAGTCTGGAAGTCAACGGTAATGCACAGGGGGGTGCCGATCTCGTCTTCCCGGCGGTAGCGCTTGCCGATGGAACCGGCATCGTCGAAGTCCACCATGAAGTCATGCTTCAGCATCTTATAGATCTCCTCGGCCTTGGGGGTCAGCTTCTTGGAAAGGGGCAGAACGGCAGCCTTGAAGGGAGCCAGAGCAGGATGCAGGTGCAGCACGGTGCGGATATCGGGATTGCCCTTCTTATCCTCGCCCACCACCTCTTCGTCATAGGCTTCACACAGGAAGGCCAGAGCCACACGGTCACAGCCCAGGCTGGGCTCGATGACGTAGGGGATATAGTGTTCATTCTTCTCCTGGTCGTAGTATTCCAGGCTCTTGCCGGAGGCCTCCTGATGGCGGCCCAGGTCGTAGTTGGTGCGGTCGGCAATGCCCCACAGCTCGCCCCAGCCGGAGCCGAAGGGGAACTGATACTCAATGTCGGTGGTGGCCCGGGAGTAGAAGGCCAGCTCAGCGGGCTCATGATCCCGCAGCCGCAGGGACTCTTCCTTGATGCCCAGAGAAATCAGCCAGTTCTTGCAGAAGTCCTTCCAGTAGGCAAACCACTCCAGGTCGGTGCCGGGCTGGCAGAAGAACTCGCACTCCATCTGCTCGAATTCCCGGGTACGGAAGGTGAAGTTGCCCGGGGTGATCTCGTTGCGGAAGGCCTTGCCCACCTGGCAGACGCCGAAGGGGAGCTTGCGGCGGGTGGTACGCTGGATGTTTGCGAAGTTGACGAAAATGCCCTGGGCGGTCTCAGGCCGCAGGTAGACGGTGGAGGAGGAGTCCTCGGTGACGCCGATCTGGGTCTTGAACATCAGGTTGAACTTGCGGATGGGGGTGAAATGGTGCTTGCCGCAGTTGGGGCAAACCACATCCTCGTGTTCGGCAATGAATGCGTCCATCTCCTCAAAGCTCATGGCGTCCACGTTCACGCCGTGGCCTGACTCGGATGCCTCAATCAGCTTGTCCGCTCTCTGGCGGGAGCCGCAGCCCTTGCAGTCAACCAGCGGGTCAGAGAAGTTGCCCACATGGCCGGTGGTGACCCAGGTGGTGGGGTTCATCAGGATGGCGGCATCCAGGCCCACGTTATATTCGGACTCCTGAACGAACTTCTTCAGCCATGCCTTTTTCACATTGTTCTTGAATTCCACGCCCAGGGGGCCGTAGTCCCAGGCGTTGGCCAGGCCGCCGTAGATTTCGGAGCCGGCATAGACATAGCCGCGGTTTTTGCAGAGGTTAACGATCATATCCAGTGTTTTTTCGCTGTTCTTCATTTTCTATCCTCCAAAATTGGTGATTGTAGCCATTATACGAGAAAACTATCCACAAATCAAGGGGTTTCTGCGTCCAAAGGTGCATAATCCGGGCCCAGATCCGCCGCCATCATTTGGTAAATCTGATCACCGATGTCGGTGGCGGTGCGGCCCTGCTGGGCTTCCACGGAAATCACGTCGATCAGGTGCAGCTCGATGGTAGAGCTCTTCAGGCGCTTCAGGTTGCCCACCACCTTGTCGGTGCCCTGGATGGTGCACACCGCAATGGGCACCTTGGCCTTGGTGGCGATTTTCAGCGCGCCGCTGCGCAGCTTCTGCAGATGATGGTCCTTGCTGATGTAGCCCTCGGGGAACACGGCGATGGAGACCTCGTCATCCTTGATCAGCTGGATGCACTTGAGGATGGTTTTCAGGGCCTCCCGGTCATTCTCCCGGTTGATGAGCTGGGCCATCAGCCGGTGCATCAGCTTGCCCACCATGAACATGGAGTTGTTCTCCTGCTTGGAGATGAAGGCCAGCTGGCTTTTCTGGAAGCAGGCATACAGCACCACCGGGTCCAGCTCGAACAGGTGGTTGCACACCAGCAGAAACCGGCCGTCCATGGGGGTCTTTTCCAGCCCAACGGCGTGGACCTTCATCCGCAGCAGGGTGCAGATGGCCTCGCAGTACAGGTAGGCAACCTTGCGGTAGAAGGGGTCGTCATGCTCCTGGGGCACCGAGGTGTCCACCCGGCTGCACAGGATATACAGATACAAAAACGCAAGGCCCACCAGCACCACGAAGGCTCCTACGAAGCTCACCGGCAGCACCCACAGCCAGCCCAGCCCGGCAAAGCTCCCCGCCAGGAAGCAGATTCCCAGGGCAATCAGCACAGAAAGCAGCAAGATGGTTTTGATCAACATAACATATTCCCCCGATTTTTTCGATTCCCGGCTTTCACCGGCAAACAGATAAATTGTAATTTAGCGGGCAGATACGGTAGCACCCTCTTGGCTCTCCCTTTGGGAGAGCTGGCAGCCGTCAGGCTGACTGAGAGGGTACCGCAGTAAGGTAATGGCAAATGCATTGCCCTCTCAGTCTGCCCCTAACGGGGCAGCCAGCTCCCCCATAGGG
>JALFGI010000301.1 GCA_022777455.1 Clostridiales bacterium
GGAATATTTTACTTTTCGCCGTTCCTCATCAGTCACCCAAATCGGTTCCGAAGTGCCGATTTGGGCGACAGCTTCCCCCCGGGGGAAGCCATGGGCGCTGCCGCGCCGATACGTTATACAACAGTCAATGTTCTTACGAAAGCCGATAACCTAAATTCCAATTTGTGAATGTGCGCAGGTAATGGGAATCAATCCTCGTCCAGCTTCAGCACGGCCATAAACGCCTCGCTGGGGACGGAAACGGTGCCAAAGGTGCGCATCCGTTTTTTACCCTCTTTCTGCTTTTCCAGCAGCTTCTTCTTTCGGGTAATGTCGCCGCCGTAGCACTTGGCCAGCACGTCCTTGCGCAGGGCCTTGATGGTCTCCCGGGCAATGATCTTGCCGCCGATGGCTGCCTGGACGGGAATTTCAAACTGGGCCCGGGGAATATTGTCCTTCAGCTTTTCGCAGATTTTCCGGGCCCGGGGATAGGCGTTGTCCGCGAAGAGGATGAAGCTCAGCGCGTCCACCACGTCGCCGTTGAGCAGGATGTCCAGCTTCACAAGCCGGCTGGGCCGGTAGCCGATGAGCTCATAGTCCAGGCTGCCGTAGCCCCGGGTGCGGGACTTCAGGGCGTCGAAGAAATCGTAGATGATCTCGTTCAGGGGCATTTCGTAGTGCAGCTCCACCCGGCTGGCGTCCAGGTAAACCATGTCCTTGAATTCCCCCCGGCGCTGCTGGGCCAGCTCCATGATGTTGCCCACATATTCCTGGGGGGCAATCAGGCTGGCCTTCACGAAGGGCTCCTCCGCCAGCTGGATTTCGTCCGGGCTGGGGTAGTCCAGGGGGTTGTCCACCATGAGCACGGTGCCGTCGTTCTTGGTCACCCGGTAGACAACGTTGGGGGCGGTGGTGATCAGGTCCAGATTGTATTCCCGCTCCAGCCGCTCCTGGATGATCTCCATGTGCAGCAGCCCCAAAAAGCCGCAGCGGAAGCCGAAGCCCAGGGCGATGGAGGTTTCCAGGTCGAAGGTCATGGAGGCGTCGTTCAGCTTCAGTTTTTCCAGGGCATCCCGCAGATCCTGGTACTTGGCGCCGTCGGCGGGGTAGATGCCGGAATACACCATGGGCTGCACCTGGCGGTAGCCGGGCAGGGGTTCGGCAGCGGGATTTTCAAGGCCCGTGATGGTGTCGCCCACCTTGGTATCGGACACGGTTTTGATGGAGGCGGTGATGTAGCCCACCTCGCCGGCACCCAGGGCATCCCGGGGCGTCAGGCCCAGGGGGTTCATGGTGCCCACCTCCACCACCTTGTACACCGCGCCGGTGGCCATCATTTTAATGTCCATGCCGGGCCGCACGGTGCCCTGCTTGATCCGGGTGTAGACGATGACGCCCCGGTAGCTGTCGTACTGGCTGTCGAAAATCAGCGCCTGCAGGGGGGCTTCCCGGTCCCCCTTGGGAGGGGGAACCTGCTGCACAATCATTTCCAGCACGGCGCGGATGTTGATGCCGTTTTTGGCGGAAATCTCCGGGGAATCCTCTGCGGGAATACCGATGATGTCCTCAATCTCCGCTTTGACTTCCGCCGGTCGGGCGGAGGGCAGATCGATCTTGTTCACCACGGGCAGCACCTCCAGCCCGGCGTCCACTGCCAGATAGGTGTTGGCCAGAGTCTGGGCCTCCACGCCCTGGCTGGCGTCCACCACCAGCACCGCCCCCTCGCAGGCGGCAAGGCTGCGGGAGACTTCGTAGTTGAAGTCCACATGGCCCGGGGTGTCGATGAGGTTCAGAGCATAGCTTTCCCCATCCTCGGCGGTATAATTCAGCTGCACCGCCGTGGCTTTGATGGTAATGCCCCGCTCCCGCTCCAGCTCCATGGAGTCCAGCAGCTGCTCCGCCCGCTGCCGCTGGTCGATGGCATTGCACTGCTCCATCAGCCGGTCCGCCAGGGTGGACTTGCCATGGTCAATGTGGGCAATGATGGAAAAATTTCGGATATGAGAAAGGTCTGTCATAGATTCTGCTCCCCGGACATTGAGATATAAGATAT
>JALFGI010000314.1 GCA_022777455.1 Clostridiales bacterium
GATAGGTTTTCCATTCTCTTTTCTTCCGGGAGAATCCTGCCCGCCTTCAATCTGGTGTGCACTGTTTTCTGCACCGCAATGGCGGAGGAAGCGGATGATTCCGATGGCGGTATCAGCTCCTGAGCGCTGGTGACACGGATGGTATGCTCTCTGCTCCTGCGGTTCACATGGCGCAGCGCTTCCGTGATAACCTCGTCCATTACTTCCACGGAGCTGTTCAGATTAACCTTGCCCTCCTCGATTTTCGTGACAGCCAGCAGGTTTTCCACCAGATTGATGAGCCACATGGCGTCGTCGTAGATGTCCGTAAATGCCTGCACCCGTTCCTGCTCGTCCATCTTCTGATAATTTGAAAGAAGACTTCCGGCATTCCCGGAGATGGAAGCCAGCGGGGTGCGCAGATCGTGGGAGATTGCCCGGAGCAGGTTGGTGCGAAGCTTTTCATTTTTTGCCATCACAGCCGCTTCTCCTTTTTCTCGGGCATTTTTGATATTCTCCAGTGCCAGGGCGCATTCGCCCAGGATACCAGAATATGCTCGTCCGTATGATAGTCGCTTCGGCTTTGAATCCGGGCACTCTCCGTCAGCAGGTTCACCCGGTCGGCACAGCGCCGCAGGGCAATTTCCCGCAGGGCGGTCAGATTTTCCACGGTGAAGAAATTGACGGCTGCCCGCTGGGCCTGATCTTCCCGGTAGATGTTGCCGGATGCCATTCGTTCCAGCAAATCCTTCGGTTCGATGTCCACCAGCTCCACCTGATCCGCCCGGTCAAACACCGCGTCGGGAATCCGCTCCCGCACAAAAATGCCGGTGATAGAAGCAACCGTGTCATTCAGGCTTTCCAGATGCTGCACATTCACAGTGGTATAAATATCAATGCCCGCGCGCAGCAGCTTCTGCACATCCTGATAGCGTTTGGCGTGGCGGCTGCCCTGGGCGTTGGTGTGTGCCAGCTCATCCACCAGAATCATCTGGGGATTGCGCTTTAAGGCTCCGTCAATGTCAAACTCCCGGACCGTGATTCCGCCGTAGGGAATCTCCTTCACGGGAAGCTGTTCCAGCCCTTCCAGCAGGGCAGTTGTTTGAGGCCGGGCGTGGGGTTCAATGTAACCTGCCACCACATCGATGCCCCGCTGCTTTGCCTGATGGGCCGCTTCCAGCATGGCGTAGGTCTTTCCCACGCCAGCCGCGTAGCCAAAGAAGATTTTCAGTTTTCCATGCCCTTCCGGCAGTTCCTCCGCACGGATCGCCCGCAAAAGCTGTTCCGGGTCTTGTCTTGGCAGTTCCATTGGTAATATCACTCCTTGGCGGATTCCCCGGCATTGACCAGTTCATCCAGATAACAAATGACTACCCGCCGGGTCAGAATGCCGCAGAGGGTATTCCGTCCGTCCACAATGGGTACAAAATTCTGATTCAGCACAGCGGACACCATCTCCGAATAGTCCGCGTCAATCGTCAGCGCAGGGCAGAAATCCTTTCGGACAATGTCCCCAATCCGGCTGCGCTCCTGCAGCTTTAGGTCTAAACTCCCGGATGCCAGCAAGTGGCGGAGGAAATCTCCCTCCGTCACACTGCCGACATATTGTTCGTTTTCATTCAGCACGGGAACAGCGGTATAGCTATGGCCTCACAAATCATTGCCACACATTTTTGATAATCCCGAGCTTTGGTATACTTCCTTACCCCATCGCAAAGGGCCTGCAGCTGCACGCTGCGGCTGGTCGGTTCCTGTGTCATCATGCTGAAATTCTCCTTTTCCTTCGGATTTATCTTATGGTGTGATTTTAGCGCGGAAGCTGTGAGCGTGGTGTGAGAGATCACCGTTTCCTGTGAGAATTCTGTGAGAAATGGATTGCCTGGAAATCACTTACAACCTTGTCCATTCTGGGACGATTTTCTCTGTTTTTACCTTGTTATCACACCAAAAGGTATTTGCGGGCCGGCTCGCAGCGCAAAGCATCAGCCATGATATTCCCTGCAGATGCGTGTTGACACCGTCACAGATTCGTGATATTGTCACATCCGTCAGAAATGAAGAACTCCCAAAAACAGAAAAACCAATTCCATCATCAAATCGGTTTGTTCTCTGATGGTGTGCCGTAAGGAGGAACCTGTCATGTACTATTGCATTGCTGAAACGCTCAAGCCCATACAACCCGAAGAGATTTCGCGCTGGGAGAAAATCGCTGTCATTCTGAGGCCGGAAGATATCGCGCACAGCAATCTGCCGCCCCTGCTTCTCCCACCGGATTCAATGCTTTCTGCCGGGAAAAACACAGGCTGCAGACTGACGGTCGAGCAGAATCGCATTCTCGGTGAGCTTCACAAGCCGGCAAAACCACCGCAGCAAGAAAAACATATTGTTTTTACCTGGTGGAATAGCAACCTTCTTTTCATTGACCCCGATGGAGAAGCCGGCGAATGCATGGAGCGGATCAAAAGAATGCGCCCACATCATGCGGATGGGGCGGATGATGTGCTGATGGATTTCTATCTGGCGCTGATCATGGATGACCTCTCCCATATTCAGAACATGGAAGAGCGCATTTCCGGACTGGAGCAAATGGTTCTGGATAACCGGACAGAAAAGTTTATCAGGCAGATGAGCCAGCTCAGGAAGGAACTGAATCAACATAACCGCTACTATGCTCAGATGAATGATATGGTGGCAACCTTGCAGGAAAACAGCATCGATCTGCTGGACGAATGCAGTTCCGGCAGGCTGCAGTACATTCTCCGCAGACTGAACCGTTTGCAGGAAGAAACGCAGATGCTTCGGGAATATGCAAGCCAGGTCAGCAGTGAATACCAGGCTCAGGTCGATTTAGGACAAAACCGGATTATGAAGCTTCTGACAATCGTAACCACAATTTTCATGCCGCTGTCTTTGATTGCAGGATGGTATGGAATGAACTTTGTCAATATGCCGGAACTTCATTGGGCCTATGGGTATCCTGCGGTGATTGCACTGAGCGGATTGATTGTTGGCGGCTGCATTTTCTACTTCAAGAAAAAACGGTACTGGTAAAAGGAAACGCCCCGGAATGAACTTCCAGGGCGTTTCGTATAGGGTTATTCGTCTACCAGTCGGTATCCCACGCCGATCTCGGTTAAAATGTAGCGCGGCTTTGCCGGGGACTTCTCAATCTTTCGGCGCAGTCCCGCCATCAGCGCCCGCAGGGCCTGGGTATCGTTCCCTTAGCCCGGGCCGTAGAGTTCCCGGATGATATACTGGGTGGTCAGCACCTTGCCCATGTTCCGGAACAGCAGGGACAAAAGACTATATTCCATGGGAGTCGCATGAAGTTCCCCTCCGTCCAGGAAAACCAGATGCCGTTCCAGATCGATGGACAGTCCGCCCACGGAATAAACGGTACATTATCGCTTTCTCCCTTTGAAGTCCGCGTCAATTCTCTGTTTCCAGCTTGCTTTCAGTGGGGCAGCACGGCGTACCTGACACACTGCTTCGCTGACGGATGCGTAGACCGCTTCCGTACCAATGCTGTCGGCGTGGTAGTCGGCGGCGCAGTCCGCCCGGATGCCGAACCGGGCAGCTTCCCGGGCAGCGTCGATGTTGGCTCCCAGGAACAGGAACTCCCAGCCATACTGTTCCCGATGCCGTTCGATCATGGATTTGACCTTGTCGTAGGTATAGCGGCGGCTGGCGTTCTCCATGCCGTCTGTCGTGATGACGAACAGGGTCTTTTCGGGACGGTCTTCCTCCCGGGCGTACTTGTGGACATTGCCGATGTGGTGGATGGCTCCGCCCACCGCATCCAGCAGGGCGGTGCAGCCCCGGACATAGTATTCCTTCTCTGTCAATCTGGGCACTCTGTTCAGCGGAATACGGTCGTGGATAACCTCCGTTTCGTTATCAAACAGCACCGTGGAAATAACCGCTTCTCCCGGCTCCTTTCGCTGCTTTTCGATCATGGCATTGAAGCCGCTGATGGTGTCTGCTTCCAGCCCTGCCATGGAGCCGCAGCGAGCGAGGATAAATACCAGTTCCGTCAGAGTCTTTTTCATATGAAGCACCTCCTATCCCGTGGTGTTTTTGTTTACACCCATAGTATAGGAGGTTTTTCGCATCCTGTGGTCAACTGTAAGGGGACATTTTATTGTGCTCCCAGCAGGCTCTGATCAAACTCAAACAGAGCCGCGTTGATGTCGAACAGGTTGAAATTTCTCTCCCGGATGAAGTACATGATGATCACATCAAACTTACTGCTGTTGGTCAGGGCATAACCTGCCCGGCCAATCAAATCCCGGGTCTGCTCCAGGTCAAGCTCCAAAGCCAGCGCGAGGGCAATGGCGGTGGGCTTGGTGGGCTGATAGTGGGGATTGTTGCGGATCTTGGAGAAATGCTGCCGGGAGAGATTGGCTTTGGTGTAAATCTCAGAATCCTTTTTCCCGGTCTTATCAATGAGCTTCATCAGGGTTTCGGAAAAACCGGCATCCGTCTCCGCCAGCAGGTCGGCAAGGCTGGCTTTCGGAGGAGCCGCCATGGGCATTGGTGCCGATGCGCACACCTCGATATCTTCCAGCCGCTCCCGGCAAATCCTTTCCCGACGGGCATGGCGGGGAGAAATCTGCTGTGCGGTTTTTACCTGTATGTAATTTTCATCAATGAAGCTGGCAACTTCCCTGTAACGCTGCCGGGAAAGCCGAAAGGACTCCCGGTCGAATACCACCAAGGAAACCATCATCTCATGGTCTTTCAGGAAGCCGCGGATGGCATCCAGCGCAATGCGCAACGCCTCATCCTTGGGAAAACCATAATTCCCGGTGGAAATCAGGGGAAATGCGATGGATTCACAGCCGTTTTCCAACGCCAGAGCAAGGGAGGATTCATAGCAGCCGCGCAGCAGCTTCCGTTCCCCCAGCAGCCCGCCCCGCCATACCGGGCCAACGGTGTGGATGACATACTTCGCGTTCAGCCCAAAGCCGGGGGTGATAGCAGCTTCCCCCACACCGATTCTGCCGATTTTCTCCCGGGCCGTCAGTAGCTCCGGTCCCGCCGCTCGATGAATCCCCGCATCGGCGCCGCTGCCGATGACCGGTTTTGGATTTGCAGTGTTCACGATGGCGTCCACCCGCATTTGGGTGATATCGTTTCGTACAATCTCAAAGGGCATATTTCCCACCTGCCTTTTTTCTACATCATAAATTCCGTATTCCGGAAAGTCAACACGAATGATTGCAATAGCGTCCCCATTTCCGCTTATTGCGGAGGTGGGGGCTTTTCTTACGGAGGAAGAAAAAGTGTGCGCTGGATATTGTGGCAACAAATATGGTTCTGATTCTGGAATGTATCGTCATTTGTTTTCTTCTGCTGATGCCTTGCGTTGTGGTGATGAAATAAAAATGATACCTGCGAACAAAAATGCAGGTATCATTTCTTTGCTTTCATAAAGCACTTGATCGCCTCAAAGCTCTGTGGACTTAAATCATGCTCAATTGCGCAGGCATCAGCGGATGCAAACTCACGGGGAACACCTAACCCCTCTAGCAGCAGTTGTATTGTTTGGTGGCGCTGAAGTGTCTGTTTGGCAATGTCCATGCCTTTCGGGGTAAGCGTGATAATGTGATGCGCACCAACGGTCACATACCCATCCCGCTGAAGCTGCTTGAGAAACACGGAGACGGTAGGTCTGGATACATCCAGATCCCGGGCAAGATCAGCCGCATGAACCGGTTTCTTCCTGGACAGGCAAAGTATGCGCTTTAAGTAGTCCTCCAGGCGATAAGCTCGTTTTCCCATAATTTTTCGTTTCCTTTTCCTGCACCCCGGCGGGCAGCCCCTCTGCAATGCTGGGGAAGCTGCCCGCCTTAGGAACCTCCGAACAAATCGTCTGCGGCTGAACAGCGGATCTTTTGCCCCACCGGCGCGGTTTGAAAAACAGGAAATCCATACAGGATTCCTCTATTTTTCAAACCTTCCGTTGAAGCAAAATCTCTCGCTGTCAGCGCTTGCCGATTTGTCCGGAGCTTCCAGATAAAGAAGGTGATTAGGAGGTATTGTTATCGTTACGCCAGTGCTGCACCCAGAGAGCGGCAGTTCTCTTCCGCTTCGGTATCGGGGGTTTCCTGGCAGATGACACTTTCGCAGACAAGCTCCGCGCCGTCACCCCGGCAGGTTTCTTCCCATGTGCGCATCCACTCGCCGTCGCCCCAACCGTAGGAGCCGAACAGGGCGATTTTCTTGCCGGAGAGCTTGCTTTCACATTCCCGGAACATGGGTTCAAATTCGTCCTCTTCCAGCACCTCACTGTCCATGGCGGGGCATCCGAAAGCGATGGCGTCAAAGTCCGTGACACGGTCTGCGGAGAATTCTGTAGCGGTGAACATACTGATTTCCGCTCCGGCGTTCTTCGCGCCCTCCGCTACGGCGTTGGCCATCACTTCTGTGTTCCCGGTTCCGCTCCAATATACGATTGCAATTTTGCTCATGTTGTTTTCCAACCTTTCTGAAAAATGGTATATCAACCGGCTACGGTGAGCCGCTCAATATCGATGCCTTTGGCCCATTGTTGGCAATAGATATGCGTACATTTCCTGTACTGCTCAAATTTTCGCTTTGCGGCCGCTTCATCCGTGTAGACTTTCCAGCAGCCCACGCACTTGCAGCTGGGTTTGTTTTCCATAAAACCCAGGACATCTCCGGGAGGGTATCCAAGAAACAGACCGCTCTCATGGGGAAACTCCCCCTGAGAGCGGAGTTTCCGGGACAGCTGTGCCAGGCACTGTTCGCATTTGGTACAGTCATAACCCAGCGGGTGCAGAATTTCCTCTGCTTGCCTGTGGCGAAGATCGGCGGAAAGCCGCTTCGGGCGGTACAGATAGATCAGAGCCTTCTTTCCGGAAAAGCGCAGCGGTAAAACCCGAAGTCCCTTTTGAGACAGCATTCGATTGAAGCGGCAGAGCGCTTCTATAATCTCCGCCTTGTTTTCATAGGGGCAGGCAAACAGGTTCGCGGTTTTGATTCCAGCCAGCGTCGGGGCACAGTTGCGAATCAGAAAATCCTCAGTCATAGGCACACTCCCCTATGATTTATTCTTCCGTTTCAATTGCTTTTTAATCTGAAAAAGAAGCATGAGCAGCATAATAAGACCGGCAAGTGCATTGAGCAGAGAAAGAAGATCTGTGTAGGACATAGGATTGCTCCTTTGGTTAGCAATTGCTAACCATTGAGTATTATTAGCGGTTAGCTACTGCTAACCGCTAATATCATATACCAGGAGCATGGATTTGTCAAGGAAAACTTTCGCTCCAACAAATTTTTTTGAAAGGGGGCTATATTTTGCGTTTTCGTGAGCAAACAGGTGAAGGGGTTATTCTCCTTCACCTGTTTTCCTTTTGGGGAATGGGTCTGTATCTTGAAAACTGCATACCCATTCGTCAAACACATTCCCATTGCTATTGTGATGAGCATAAGCCACATTAGAAGCTGCGCCGGGATGTGCCAGGGGAAAGCTACAGGACATCACTTATCTTTTCGGTCTGCTAGGCTTTCTTCCCCGGCACGGAGCGAGAAACAGCTTTTCTATGACTTCTGGGCAGCACCCAGAAGGGCGATGACAGGCAGTGGGGATAATGATACTCCCGTTCAGTCACAGCTAGGAACGCAATGAGGGCGGTCACATGAGAACCATGCGAGGGCGCTTCGACCCGTGGAGCTGGTACGCTGCCAGCCGTTTGACGACTTCCCACAATAGCCGGGGTGTCGAGGACAAATAGGCAAAAAATTGGTCAGGCATACAGATAGCTTTTTCCTATCCGTCTGCCTGACCTTTTACATAACCTATTATGGAGGAAACACACATGATCTACTTATGTTTTCGGGGTGAGCTTTACTATGCCGACTTGGGCTGTGGCGTTGGCTCGGAACAGGAAGGCTGCCGCCCCGTAGTCATTCTTCAGAACGATGTGGGCAACGCTTACAGTCCCACCACCATCATCGCACCCATTTCCCGCCGCAGCCACACAAAGGCGAATCTGCCTACCCATTACCCTCTCGAGTCGGTGGCAGGGCTTGCACAGCCTTCTGGTGTGCTGCGGGAACAGATTCGCGTCATTGATAAGGGGCGGCTGGAGCGCAGAATTGGGATACTTTCAGAAAAGAGTATGCGGAGCATCGACAGCGCAATCAGAATTAGCGTTGGCCTTACCGCCATCTCCCAAAGGATTCCCCTCTGCCTTTGCAATGCCTGTGCCGGAAAGCTGATTGGCACAGGTGTTTTCTATTTACGTAAGTCTCAGCAGCTACAGTCAGAACGAAAGCTCTGCGGTCTTTGCAATCGCCGCATGGGATATGATTACGAAATGCTCAGGAAAAAGCCATAATCGGAAGGAGAAATCAATATGGAAAAAGCAAAATACACAGATGTTCTCAAAATCCGGGACGCCGTTGCCCGTGCAAGAGAAAGCGGCATGGATATCAGCGAATACACACTGCGCAGAGCAATTCGTTCCGGTCAGCTCCCCTGTCGTGTCATTGGAAGAACCTATCTGATCTCATGGCAGAATCTTCTCAAATGGGTAAATTGCGTTGACAGCAATGACACCCCCCTTTAAGCAGCCATGTTTCTGTCAAGTGTGCGTTCGGGAAATTCGCACCTTTGCCGATTTTGCGGTTTTTGATTATCATATCAGCACATTCCATTGAAAGGGGATTTGTTTATGCCATATATTGAAGCACGCCGAAACGGAAGCGGCTCCATCACCAGCTACCGAATCGTTGTTTCCACCGGATATGACGATTACGGAAAGCAGATTCGCCACCGCTTTCTCTGGACTCCACCGAAGCCGGGCATGAGCGAGAATCAGATGGAAAAGGAAGCCACCGCCGCTGCGTACAAATATGAGGAGCAGATCAATAACGGTTTTCTCATCGACCAGGATGAGACCTTTTCACAGTATGCCCAATATGTGTTGGACTTGAAAGAAAAGACCGGTGTACGCGCCTCGACCATCGACCGCTACATTGACCTTCTGGTGAGAATCAACCAGGCAATCGGCAGTCTTGAACTGACTAAAATCCGTCCCCAGAACCTGAACGCCCTTTACTCCGACTTGAAAGAGAATGGAGTCCGCGCTGACACAGATCGGGCAGTCGCCACACGGGCGCTGAAAACGACACTGCATGAAATGGAAATCTCCAAAGCAAAGCTGTCAAGGATGGCTTGTGTCGCCGCCAGTACCATTACCAATGTTACCAGAGGTGATCCCATTCGTATCGACAAAGCAGAAGCAATCGCTGCCGCTCTGGAATGTGACTTCGATGAGCTGTTTAAGGTTGAGGAGAATCGAACGCCCTTGTCGGACAAGACGATACTGGAACACCACCGCTTGATTTCCACCATACTGGCGCAGGCGGAGAAAGAAATGCTCATCACCTACAACCCCGCAGCACGGGCTACTCCGCCGAAGCCCAAAAAATCGAAGCCGGACTATTACCAGCCCGATGAAATGGACGAGATTCTGGCAGCGCTGGAAAATGCGCCGCTTAAGTGGAAAACCATTACATACCTTCTCATTGATACCGGGCGCCGCCGGGGAGAAATCCTTGGCTTAAAGCCGGAGAATGTTGACTACGACACAGGGCTGGTGGTCATCGACCACGCACTGCTATCCACAAAGTCAAAAGGTGTTTACGAAGGCGAAACCAAGACCGGTAGTATGCGGGCCATTCGCCTTGCGCCCCAAAGTTTGGAATTGCTCCGCAAATGGAAAACAGAACAGCTCCGTATGAAGCTTGCCCAGGGAGACCGATGGGTGGACAGCGGCTGCATCTTCACTCAGGATGACGGAAGCCGTCTGCACCCCGACAGCATCACCGATTGGCTGGGCAAATTCAGCAAGAAACATAACCTGCCGCACATTCATCCACACGCATTTCGTCATTCCTGCGCGACCATCCTCCTGTATCTGGGCTATACGATGAAGGATATTCAGATGTGGCTGGGGCACAGCAATTACAGCTTCACTGCCAACACCTATGTCCATTCGTCAAAGAACTCTCACATCCAG
>JALFGI010000002.1 GCA_022777455.1 Clostridiales bacterium
AAAAAGCTTGGGGTCCGGGGAATGGACCACAATCACCTGCCGGGAAATCCCTTTAACCATATTTCTGGCCTCCTTTTCTAAGGCATCACCACACAATGGGGCAAAGAGATTCGGCGGGAGAATTGGGCCCGAGCGAAAGTATGGAAAATGCGGGAATACTGGATGTATTTCCCATTTTTCATACTGTACGATTGGGACAAAAGATCCGCCGAAGCCCGCAGCTCCCATTGTGCGGTGTTGCCCTAAGGAAGCATGTCCGAAAAAATGGTGATTTATTCCATGGAAAGTTTTTTCTTCTCCCAAGTTCTCAGAGGAAACATAATGGGAGGAGAAAGATTCACAGGAAGCTGCCCCGCTTCAAAAAAGCAGAGGTCCTCAGATTCTTCTGCATCCAGTCGGAGGGAACCGGAATAATCCCTGCAAAGGAATACGATGTCCACATTGGATACTTCATCCCCATTCGGGTAAACATAATGGAGCTCTTTCCCGGAAAAGACGCCGAACAGCTCCAGATGGTTCGCTGTCAGACCGGTTTCTTCAAACAATTCCCGAGCGGCAGCATCCTCCACCCGCTCATCCAACTCAGTAGAGCCGCCGGGATAACCCCAGCAGTGGTTGTCCGTCCGCTTCTGGAGCAGGACTCTCCCCTGCTTATCCTCCAGGATCACACTGGCACCCACCTGAAGAAGCGGTCTGTGACCAACTATTTTCCGCAGATCCATAATATAACCGGACATGGCTCACTCCTGTTCTTTGGGCCGCTTATAACGTCCCTGGGGTTCCCACGCCGGAAGAGGATAACGCTGCATGGCACCGAAAATCCGCTCTTTCAAATCCGGGTAGGTTTTAACCAGATCGAAGATCAGTTCTTTAATTTCTTCACGCTTGGTGTGCTTATCAACCGGGCAGCGGTTTTCAAGAACGGGCAGCGCCTGCTGCTGGGCAAAATGATCCACCGTCTTTTCATGAATATAAAGCATGGGACGAATTTGGATGATGCCGGTACGGTCCAGATTGGTCACCGGTTGGAAGCAGCTGATTCTGCCCTCATAAATCAGGGACATCAAAAAGGTTTCCACAGCATCGTCATAGTGATGTCCCAGAGCCAGTTTGTTAAACCCACGGTCCAGAATCGCCTGATTCAGTGCACCCCGGCGCATTTTGGAGCACATGGAACATGGATTCTTTTCCTGACGATAATCAAAAATGATGGGAGCAATTTCTGTCTTCACAATGGTGTACGGAACTTCCAGTTTTTGGCAAAGAGATTCTATCCCACTGTAATCCATATTCAATCCCATGTCAATGGTGATCGCTTCCAGCCGGTAGGGCTTGTTATAGTAGCTCCTGAGACCTGCCAGGAGTTTTAAAAGAACAAGAGAATCCTTGCCGCCGGAAACACCCACGGCAATTTTATCCCCTTCATCGATCATATGATAGTCTTCTACGCACCGGCGGACAAGGCCCATCAGTTTCTGCATAAGTATTTTTCCCTCCTAAATCAAGAAAAATGCAAAGTTAGAATTTAAGAGCATTTGAGAGCATTCTGAAGTATTTAAAAGTTTATCCGGTATTGCACAAATTTTATCAAAAAACTTGTTGACATTTAAAACCGGATATGTTATAAACCAATGGTGTTTGCAAGACATTGTACTGCAAATACCACAAATTGTCAAAATATTTTACCTAATTGGAGGAAAGCATATGTCCACTACCCTCACTAAGAAGGAGACCCTGGAGCGTAAGTGGTATGTCATCGATGCAGCCGGCAAGCCCCTGGGCCGTACCGCTGTGATCGCTGCCAACCTGCTGCGCGGCAAGCACAAGGTCGATTTTACTCCCAACGTTGACTGCGGCGACAATGTCATCGTCATCAACACCGATAAGGCCATTCTCACCGGCAAGAAGGCCGAGCAGAAGGTCTACTACCGCGTTTCCGGCTGGATCGGCGGCCTGAAGGAAACCAAGGCCCGCACCATGATGGAGAACCGCTCCGACTACGCCATGGAGCTGGCCGTGAAGGGCATGCTGCCCAAGAACACCCTGGGCCGCAGCTGCATGACTCGCCTGCACCTGTACAAGGGCGCTGAGCATCCCCATGCTGCCCAGAAGCCCGAAGCTTGGACTCTGGACTAATTGGAGGTAACACATTATGTACGAGAGCAAGAAAAAGTATTTTTACGGCACTGGCCGTCGTAAGTCCAGCATCGCCCGCGTTCGCGTTTACGAGAACGGCACCGGTTCCATCATCATCAACGGTCGCGACATCGACGAATATTTTGGCCTGGAGACTCTGAAGCTGATCGTTCGTCAGCCCCTGGCTACCACCGATCTGATGGGCAAGGTTGACATCGTCATCACTGTCGCTGGCGGCGGCGTTTCCGGTCAGGCCGGTGCTATCCGTCACGGCATTTCCCGTGCCCTGGTCGCCATGAATCCTGAGTACCGTCCTGCTCTGAAGGCTGCCGGCTTCATGACCCGCGACCCCAGAATGAAGGAAAGAAAGAAGTACGGTTTGAAAGCCGCCCGTCGCGCTCCTCAGTTCTCCAAGCGCTAAACTGGAGCTTTTACTTCAAAAAAGATACGAACCCCCGAAATCTCTGGATTTCGGGGGTTCGCACGTGCGCCCGGTGAGCGCACCTGCAATAACAGCGGATTACACTTTTCCTGGTGTAATCCGCTGTTTTCTCAGTCGTCTTTTCCAGAGGCCTTGAAGGAATCCATGATGGCACGGTATCCGTTCTTTTCGGTATAGTGTTGAAGGAGGTATTCTGCACCTTTCTTGCCCATAGCAGGGAGATCACTCCGAAGAATCGCCTCGATGGTTTCCTGGTAGGTATCGGTGCTGTTGCTTTCACACCACCAGCCAAAACCTCCCTCAACAATTACTTTTCCAACATCGGTATTTGGATCGGTACAAGCGAGAACCGGCAGTTTCGCCTGCATGTAGGATAGGAGTCTGCTGGGGAAATTAGGGATGGTGAATCGGTGATCCAGAAACAGCATTCCCACATCGCAAGCCCCCACCAGAGTATCGTAATCCTCTTTGGGCAAGCGCTGCATGAGCTTGAAATTGTCTTGCTTTTCGGTCAGACTGTACTGCTCCAAAACCGGATACTCCGTCCCATCACCCACTACCAGGAAAAAAGCTTGATTGTTTTCCTTCTGGGTTTTCATGCATTCAACCAGAAACGGAATTCCCTGAGGCCTTCCCAGATTGCCTCCGTACACAAATACGATTCGATCTTCCGGAATTCCATATTTTCTGCGGATGTTTTTTCTGGTCACAGCGTCAACGGATTTGTCCACAATCTCAATGCAGTTTGGGCAGATACCAACCTTATGAGGATTTAACTCTGAATGGTTTGCGATAATATAATCCGCATTTGCCTGAGACATGCAGCCAATATGGTCGGAAACCGCATAAAGCTGGCGCTCTTTCCTGCAAAAGAATCGATAAATGATTCCTTTCACGCCGTGATCCGACATAATTCCAATATCAACGGCATTTTGTGGAAAAATGTCCTTCAGCATCAGATAGGTTTTGGCTCTGTCCCGCTCCTTGACATACTTTACAGCTCCCACAAAAGTAATGGGAGGTGTAGGATACAGGACCAAATCAAAGTGGACCTGACTCAGGTGTTTTTTGATGGCCGCGATAAATCGATATTCAATCAAAATGGTATTGATGCCCTTTTGCAGAAAGCTGGTTTTCTCAATCTTTCCGGTGGGAACACGGTAGATGGTGCTGTTTTCCTCAGCGATCAGCGTTTCGCTGCCTTCCGTAGGAGATAAAATTGAAACGTGATGCCCGTTCCGGATGAATTCCCGCAGCAGATCCGTATAAATATCTCGCTCGTTGATGGTGCTGTACTGCATGAGGCTTAAGAATAAAACATTCATACACTCCCGCCAATCCTGCGCACCATGACTTCGTTGTATTTCATCATATAGATGCCCTCTTCATACTGTCCAATGCGCCCATCATTGGTTTTCCCCTCGAGATTATTCACGATCAGTTCCATGTGGTTGCAGCCGCATTCATAGGCATGGGGATAACCGCCGCCAAAACGGGGATTTACCTCAGAGATGAAATATTCACCGTCGACCTGGAATAGATCAATATCAATCTGCCCGGTATATCCGGCTTCTTCCGCAAACTGTTTAATCAGTGCAAAGAGTTTTTCATCCTGGAAGGAAACCGCCTTGTCCGTCTCCCCCGCCCGCATGAGAATCTTCTTTTTGGTGAAAATGGAAACAACCCGGTGACTGTTCATGTCGATGTATACATCCGCGCCGATTTCCTGCCCATCCAGGAATTCCTGAATCATCAGACCGTCTGAGTGGGCAAAAAGCAGTTCAATCGTTTCCCGATCATATACTTTAGAGATTGCGATGCTGGCGCTTCCTCTTGCAGGCTTGACGAATACAGGATACTTGGCCTTCCCTGCTGCAACATCCGCAAAGAAAGCCTCTTTATCAATATAAGATTTGGCACAACGGTATCCATGCTCTGTCAGCCACCGAAACATCTGGAATTTATCCAGGGACATCTCACATAACTCATAAGAGGATCCGATCACCGTTGTCCCCACCGCAGCGAACCTTTCCTTGTTTTCTGCCAGCAAAGAAAGCTCCGGGTCAATCAAAGACAACACACCGTCAATCTTTTCTTTCTTACAGATATCCAAAATAACATCAATATAGCCAGGTGCTGTCATTCTGGGCACAGTATAGAACTGATCTGATTCATAAATTGAAGGAGCAAGATTGCTCATATCGGTACAGATGACCCTTCCTTTGTCTTTCAAAGCCGCTTTAAAATACTGAACAACTTTGTTTCTGGTGCCGGAGCTTAAAATCAAAATATTCATATGATTATTCCTCAAGTATGGATTTCATCAGATAATCTTCCGGCCGCCAAGCTTCACGCACCTTTATGAAAACGCCATCGCGTTCCACATAGACATCAGGAAAATATTTGATAAACAGTGGTGTCAGGCACATGGTATACGCCCCGACCTTATCGTAGATGATACGGTCCCCGGGCAAAAGAGCCGGTTCTTCGATGGCTTCAAACAGCCGGTCGTGTTCCATGCACGTGTACCCGCAGATAATCTGTTTTGGCACAATTGAAGAATCAGCGCTTCGTTCGTAGGAATGAAAATAAGAGGATTTGCTCATCAGCGGATCAATGCTGGTGCGGCTTCCGTCGGTAACCACAAAACGGT
>JALFGI010000004.1 GCA_022777455.1 Clostridiales bacterium
TGGGATATGGGAGTATCATGCTCGTCGTTGTCACCACGGGCGTGACCCTTGTGCGATTTGCGGTGAATGTGTGGTTTTGCTTCCGCAAATTGAAGATACCGGTGTCTTTTCACGGGTTCCGGTGGGGCCTGTTAAAGGAGAGCTCCATATTCAGCTCTTTCTTGCTGATCAATATGGTGATTGACCAGGTGAACTGGAATGTGGACAAGCTGATCCTTGCCCATACCAGCGGGACGGCGGAAATTGCGGTGTATGGCGTGGCGGCACAATTTAATACCCTGTTTATCACATTTTCCACCACCATCTCCTCTGTGTTTTCGCCCAGAGTGAATCGCATTGCGGCGGAAAAAGGAAATGAATATGAAGCGGAGTTTACAGGACTGATGGCCAGGATCGGGCGTGTCCAGTGGCTGATCCTTGGCTTGCTGGCCAGTGGCTTCATCGTTTTTGGCCGATACTTTATTTTGAATATCTATGCGGGAAAAGAATATGAGGGTGCTTATGAAGCTGCGCTGTTTTTGGTGCTCCCCATTCTGATCCCGCTGATCCAGAACGTGGGGATCGAGATGCAGCGGGCGCTGAACAAGCATCAATTCAGATCCATTATTTATCTGATCATCGCCATCAGCAACGTTGCCATCAGCATTCCGCTGGCTGCCAAATGGGGCGCTGTGGGCGCTGCCATGGGGACAGCCATCAGTCTTTTGGTGGGAAACGGGCTGATCATGAACATTTTTTATCACAAGGTACTGCGGATCGATATGAAGTATTTCTGGAGTGAGATCGCAAAGACCTGGAAAGGCTTTGTGTTTCCGGCGCTGCTGGCGGTATTCATCATGCGTTATGTGAGAATTGACAGCTTGGTCCTATTTGTTTTCAGCGTCATAGTGTTTGCCGCTGTGTACTGCGTATCTGTTTTCCTGCTCAGCTGCAATGAGGAAGAAAAGCGAATGATTTTAAGCATGGTCGGAAGGAGAAGATCATGACCGAGAAACAGAATTGCTGCGGTTGTACAGCGTGTCTGCATAGCTGCCCGGTGCATTGCATGACCATGCAAGAGGATGAAGAAGGGTTTCTCTATCCGGTGACCGATCAGAAATCATGCATCCATTGTCACCGATGCGAAACGGTTTGTCCCATTCAGAAGCTGGAGAATCGGAATACGGAGACAGCGGCGTATGTCGGCTATTGCCGAAATGAAGCCATTCGGGAGCAAAGCTCTTCCGGCGGGATCTTTTCTGTTCTGGCGGAATGGATCCTCCAACAAAACGGCGTGGTCTTTGGCGCTGCGTTTGATCATAATTTTGAGGTTTTTCACATTGCAATAGAAACGAAGGCGGAGTTGGCAAAATTACGAGGAAGCAAGTATGTCCAGAGCCGGATGGGGAATGCGTATCCAGAGGTCAAGCAATATTTGGAGATGGAGCGCAAAGTCCTGTTTACAGGGACAGCATGCCAGATTGCCGGGCTGAAAAATTATTTGAGAAAAGAGTATGACAACCTTTATACTGTGGATGTTCTGTGCCATGGCGTGCCATCGCCGAAAATCTGGAGAATGTACTTAGAAGAACAAAAGAAGCAGTATGGCGCATCGGTTGAAAAAGCAGAATTCCGCAACAAGGTACATGGATGGAACAACTTCTCCGTCAGGATCGGTTTTTCCGGTACGCAGCAGTATTGCGTACAGTTTTCTGAAGATCAATTTATGAGAATGTTTTTAGGTGACCTGGACCTGCGTCCCTCGTGCTATGCGTGTCGATTCAAGGCACTCCCGAGAAGTTCAGATATGACGATCGGGGACAGTTGGGGAATTGAGAGGGTCATGCCTGACCTGGGGGACGACAAAGGAATCTCCGTGATCCTGGTGCATTCGCAAAAGGGCGGAAGAATACTTCAGGAGGTCCAAGAAAAGCTGATCACAAGGGAAGCAAATTTGGATGAGGTCTTACCGCCCACGGCAGATTCCAGAAAGTCTGTCGCCATGCACCCAAACCGGAAAAAGTATTTGCGGGGTTTACAAAACGGAGAGAGCTTTGATGTGTTGTATGGCTATGTCAGAAAGTCATTTCTGCAAAAGGCGGTAGATTTGATACGCTATATGGCGGTCAGATTCGGTCAAACATTCTTTCGGAGAACCTGACATTCGAAATTATGATATCCGATTTGACGAGCGCAAATCCTGAGAAAGATAAAACTGTAATCCACATTTTCAAGGCAACGATGATAAGAGGGCTATCATGTCAACAATGGAAATAGCAGAATCTGCTCTGCTGCACTGCCTCAGCTTGAGTCTGCGGCCATCTGACAACGTCCATTCGCTCCCCTCCCTGACCGAACAGGAGTGGGCGCAGGTATTGGCCCTTGCGGACCGACATGAGGTTCTTCCGCTGCTGGAAACAGTTCTGGGCGATGTCGAGCTTCCCCCGGCATTGCGGTCAGCCATGGAATGGAAAACCGCCGGAACTGTCCATCAGAGCCTCCAGCTGCAGGCACTCACGGAAAAACTGACCAGGCTGCTGAGGGAAGCGGACATCACAGCCATCACGCTGAAGGGCTGCGCCGTTGCAAGGTTTTATCCGGTTCCGGAATTTCGGAAGACATCGGATATTGACCTGTTTGTGTCCCATGAAGAGGACAGAGAACGGGCAGTGCAGATTCTGTGCGCCAATGGATTTCATTTGTCTGAAAAATGGCATGCCAACCACCATGTGATTCTGACCTCTGAGAAGAAGGAAGTGGTGGAAGTTCATGCAGCGTGGACGGAATGCTTTCAGGAAAAGCATCTGAATCAATATGTAGAAAATTTGCAGAAGGAAAGCAATCAGCACTGCGGCCTTGTAGATTGTCAGGGCGTTCAGGTCTATGCATACGATACGGCTTGGCAGGGCTTTTATCTCCTGATGCATATGCTGCTGCATTTTGTGGGAAGCGGCTTTGGCCTCAGAAATCTTTGCGACTGGGTCGTGCTGTGGGAGCATTGCAATGATACAAAAGAGCGTGAAGCGTTCTGGAAACTGGTTTGTGAAAGCGGTACCCTGGAATTTGCCAAAGCGGTGACGTCCATCTGCGTCCGATACCTGGGGCTCCCGGCGGAGAAAAGCCCGGTGTCGGTAGAGACTGCGGAAGCGGACACGGTGGACGCCTTACTCCGGGATGTTTTGGACGCCGGCGAATTTGGATACAGCGAAGCCGAGCGCATGGTAGGGATGGATGGCAGTTCGTTGGCAGCATATGTGAGAGAATTTCACCATCAGATGCATATCAATTTTCCGAAGGCGGGGAGAATCATCTTCCTCTGGCCTTTTCTGTGGTGCGCGACGCTGGTTCGGTTTCTGAAAAATAATAGAAGGCTGAATCGCCCGCCCGTCTCCGCCATTCTGAAGAAAGCGGGCAGGCGGGGGGAGCTGGTTTGCCGTCTCATGCCCCGCAGCACATAGAAAGAGGCAGCCGGATCATATCTCCAGCTGCCCCAGGAAATAGCCGTGTTCGGTTACTTCGTTCTTGTTGGCCAATAAGATGCGCTGCCCGCTCCCTTTGTCGGCTGCGGAGAAATAGAGCCGATAGCAGCCCGGCGCCAGCCCTGCCGCGGGGAGCTTCACAGAGCAGGAGCGTGTCTGCCCGCTGCCCAGCCTTCGCAGATCCATAGGAAAGGGGATGCGGGAGCAGACTCCGGTTTGGACTTGCTTCAGTACAATATCGGTGCGGAAAGGCTTCATCGTGTTGGAGAATCCGGTGTTCTGCAGGGTGAGGGACAGAGCCAAGGCGGGCCTGAGCCATCCGCTTCTTTTGAGCCTACAGGCCCGGATCAGATAGCGGTAGCCGAGATGGGCCTGTACATAGCGATAGCCGTCGCAGCCGTGAAAGGCGTCGTTCCCGGTCCAGACTGCCCTGCGCCATGCGTCCAGGACCCGGCGGTCATAGTCCACGTTCAGATAGGAAACATGCATGGTCCGCAGGACGGAAACGGAGGTTTCCAGGTTGCTGAGGTTGTGATTCCAGACCACCTCTCCGCCGTTTGGGACATAGCGGCACAGGGAATTCTGGAACGCCAGCTCTTCCTCTCTTGTGAGCGGCTCAGCAGGGGAGACGGCATCCCGCCTTGCGGTATTCCCATAGGTGCCCAGATCGGACTCCGAACCCAGGATTCCGTCATTGAACAGGCCAAGCCGCCCCATCAGCGAGCCATCGGCGGCGAAGGCAGGGAATTCTCTGGGCAGATCGTATCGGTTGTGGACCATCCGCCATTGAGCCGGGGTGCGAACGGAGAGGTAGACAGAGGGATCGATGATATCGTTCAAGTGCCGGATGAGCATTTCCAAAGAGGCGTCGTCCGAAAAGCGGGAGTGGTGCATTTCCCCCCAATTCCCGATAAAGATTCCCTGCATGAGATAAACGGCGTCACGGTACCGATTCACCACCGGAGCGACCTGATCCATATGGGTCAGAACAAGTGTGAGGGACTCCGGCTCCGCTGCCGCGGCGACGCCGTCCCAGTCATAGAGGAAACGAAGAATCAGCCTCGTGTGGGCCGGAGACCGGGACCAGGAGGCTAAAATATCGTTTAGCTGGGCCAGCCCGTTTTCACTGATGGCGCTGGTGCGGAACTGCTTCAGATTGATCTCCAGCAGGGCCAGCGGATGGGCATAGGAGTCTGCTCCGATGGCGGCTTCACCGGAAGGCACATCATCGGAAAGCGTATAGCGGATGATGTGATAAAAGCCCTGATAGGGATTGGCAAGGGGCTGGGTGCTTTCGGAAAAGGGCTCTGCTGTCCAGGCAAAGCGGTGGGATCGGACGCGCAGAAGGCAGGGCAGAAGAGCTGCCAGCAGAAGGAAGCCCAGGCTCCATAAGCCGATTGTAAACACATCCGGGAGTTCCATGGCGTAAGCTCCGTTTTACGAAAAAGATTTGATACGTTTTGCATATTGTAACAGATGCTGCCGTGATTTACAATGAGACAGAACCCATTTCGTTTAAAATCGGTTCCGGCCGGAGACTGTTACCGCCGCCTCAGGCTGGGAGCGGCAGAAAAGTAGGGAATTGAGACAGTATGTGTAAAGAACAACGGGAAACAAAGAGAAAACGAGTCGGTCAGGCTATCCGGGAACTCTGGCAGTGGTCGAAGACGCGGCATTTGTCCATTTTCGGCATCTGCATTCTGAGCATGATCGGTACCTGCGGTTCCCTTGTGATAGCAGCGGCTACCAGAGGGCTGATTGACAGCGCGGTAGGGCGTGACGGCAGGCAGTTTCTGTTCAATGCCATTCTCATCAGCGGGGCGGTACTGACGATTCGCCTGTGCGGATTGATCTCCGGGTTGCTGTCGGCGAAGACCGGTGCGGAACTTCTGCGGGATCTGCGCACCATGGTGCTGAGGCGGCTTCTCCACAAGCAGTACGCCGAGTTGGACGGTTTTCACAGCGGAGAACTGGTCAACCGCATGTTTTCCGATGTGGGCATAGTCAGGAACGGGATCATGGAAGCGGTACCGGCAATTGTCAGCATGGCAGTGGGCTTTGCGGGCGCGGCTGTGCTTCTGATCCGGATGGACTGGCGGTTCATACTGCTGATGCTGGCGGGCGGGCTGTTGGGACTGATTCTGATAGCGGCGTTCCATAAGCCCATGACAAGCCGCCACAAGGCGGCGCAGGAGTCCGAGGGGAGGCTTCACGCGGCACTCCAGGAGTTGCTGGAAAATCTGCGCCTGGTCAAAGCGTCCGGCACTGAGAAGCGGATGGAGGGGCGGACAGAGGACAGACAGCAGGCCTTCCTGGCCGCCCAGCTGCGGAAGGGCCGCTTTTCCGTCTCCATGAACAACAGCATTTCACTGGTATTCCAGCTGAGCTGGCTGTTCTGCATGCTCTGGGGCTGTTATGGGATCTATTGCGGACGCCTGACCTATGGGATGTTGGCGGCCATCCTCCAGTTACTTGGACAGATCCAAGGCCCGTTCTCCAAGGCTGCGGGGGTGGCGGATCAGCTCTACGGAACCATCAGCTCCGCGGAGAGACTGAAGGAGCTGCTCGATCTGCCGGAGGAGGAACCTGTTCCCGCGGACGATAGCGTGCCGGATCGGGAATTCCGGGAGATCAGGCTGTGCGGAGTGGACTTTTCCTATAGAAGAAGAGCGGAGCCTGTGCTGAAGCAGGTGAACCTCACCATCAGAGCGGGAGAGTTTGCTGCGGTCACGGGAGCCTCCGGCAGCGGAAAGAGCACCCTGTTCCAGCTGCTTTTGGGTATTTATCAGCCCGTCGGCGGGGAGCTGAAGTTCTGCTTTGCAGATGGGAAAGAGATGGCCGTCTCCCGCAGTACCAGGGGCCTGTTTGCCTACGTCCCCCAGGGGAATACCCTGTTTTCCGGAACGCTGCGGGAGAATCTGACCATGTTCACTGACCCTGCCTCCGATGAGGAAATTCTGCAAGCGGCAAGGCTCGCTTGCCTTGACCGCTTCCTTGCGGAGCTTTCGGATGGCCTGGACACCGTAATCGGTGAGCGGGGAATCGGTCTGTCCGAGGGCCAGGCACAGCGGGTCGCAGTGGCGAGAGCCCTCCTCAGCCGGGCCCCCATCCTGTTGCTGGATGAGTGCACCAGCGCTCTGGATGAGAAGACGGAGACAGAGCTGCTTCGGAATATCGCCTCTCTGAGGGGGAAAACCTGCCTCATCGTGACCCACAGAAGAGCGGCTCTGGAAATCTGTAATTCCAGGATACATATTGGAGCTGGGAAAGTTGAAAAGATAGCGATATGACACGTCATCCGTTGTTAGCGTCCGCCAGGAAAACCACTGGCTGATCTCTCCCGACGCTAACATGCTCATACACTTGCTTTCATTTTCATCAAAATCTCTAAGCCCACGGGTTCCCAAGCTTCGGTGCATTCTGCGGCACACAGCGGTCGTTGGTGCGGTGGTCCAGCGGCCGCTGTGCGGTTTAAGCAGCGGCCGAAATTAGTCAGTTATATTAGGTTTAATCACCACGGTGTAGTGCTTTGTTGCCCGCTTTAGGATGGCGTTGGCAGACACCTCGTCATTGAGGATCATGGAGCTCCAACTAGCCGGTTCCCGTTGCGAGCAGATGATGGTGCTTAGGTTAAT
>JALFGI010000159.1 GCA_022777455.1 Clostridiales bacterium
CAGGCCAGACAGAATTTTGGGCATAGAAAAAGCCCGGAAAATGGCGTATTTCCGGGCTTTTTTAGCATTTTTAAGCTGTAGATTATCGCTTGCTGAACTGAGGAGCACGACGTGCTGCCTTCAGACCGTACTTCAATCGTCTGAGCGATGATTTTCCTTGATATTCCGGGCTTTTTTGAGCCTCGGCCCCTCGGTTGTCCTATTCCTTAACCAAAAAACAGGCCACTTTTACGAGGGGACAGCTTGATGAAATGCAGAATTTACTACATCGAATAGCTGTTCTGGTTTATTATACTTTACTCTTGCATAGATGTCCATAGTTGTCTTGCTGTTCTCATGTCCGGCAAGGTACTGGACCGTCTTGGGGTCAACACCTGCATACAGAAGATTGGTGATGTAGGTATGCCGCAGCAGGTGCGGTGTCACATCGAAGTCCAGGCTATACACAATGTTGGGATTGTTTTTCTGATGTCCTCCCAGACTCGGCTGAACAGTGTACTTGATGCTCTGTCCGTTCACATACTTATAATAGGTACGCTCCTTGGTAGACCGAACAACGATGTACTGCCAGACACGTTTGAACTGCGAATATGACAAGGGCTGTCCCTCACTATCGGCAATCACATATTCCGATTTGGAGGCAGCCTTGGCTTCCCGCAGACAATTCACAAGGCATTTGGGAATGGGAATATCCCTTCTTGCTGCTTTCGTCTTAAGCGTTGTAGAGATAACCGGTCTGTTATGCTCTGATCGCCATGCGCGCCGCACAGAGATATATGGAGTGGGTGCATCGAGGAACACACAATCCCATTGCAAGGCGAGAGCTTCTTCTCGGCGCAGACCGGCATATAAGCCGATCATGGTAAACAGATACGGCGGAAGTCCTTTGACGGTTTCCAGCAGCACTTCCACCTGCTGGTCTGTCAGCGAATCTTTCTTTTGGGTCGGTTTCCCTCCTTTTGCCGAAATCCCCTCACACGGATTGTATTCCAGCAACTGGCTCCGCTCTGCCGAGTAAAAAATGCACTTGAGGAGCATATTCACCGTATTGTGCAGGCTCTCGGACTTATTGGACAATGGGATCAGCGCCAGACGAATATCATCCGCTGTTACTTCCTCCATATACATATCTCCCAAAGGCTTGATAATGTAGTTCTTCATATTGGAGGCGTAGCCCTTCAGTGTAGCCGGCGACACTTTTGCGGATTGCATCAACAGCCACTTCTCACAATACTCGGCCACAGTAGGATGCTCCCGGTGGAAGATGATCTCCGCTACCTGGCGTCTCGCCTCCTGCTCTTTATCGTACAGTTCCTCGCAGGTAGTCCCATACAAGCTCACCTGCTTGCCGTCTGCGTCCAGAATCCGGGTTCTGTAATACAGGACACCCTTTCGTGTGACGGTTCCATATTGAGGTATGTTTTTTTTCTTCTTTGCCATAATTAATTTCCTTTCTCGCGTGGTGATGTATCTACACCTCCTTTTTATCAGAGATTTCAAATTGAATCAAAGATACGGCCAAGGAAAAACTAAGAGCGAGACATCCTTGTCTCGCTCTTACTTCATTTTCTGAATTGTTCGGAACTTACACAGCGTCCCATAAGTCAAAGGCACAGCCCATTGTTTTGACAAGATCTTCCGGCCTGTTGTATTTGACTTTTGCGTAAATGTCCATCGTGATTTTGCTGCTTTCATGGCCCGCCAAATATTGTACCGTTTTGGGGTCCACCGAAGAATGAATCAGATTGGTGATGTAGGTGTGCCGCAGCTGATGCGGTGTCACTTCAAAATCCAGGCTATATACCACATGGCCGTTATTCCTGGCTTTTTCTCCAAGTTTCGGGTAAAGCATATATTTTACATACTTTCCGTCCACAAGTTTTCTGGCCATTCTCGGCTTTGCAGTCCGCGTCACAATATACTGCCACAGCCGCTTAAACTGTGTATAGGATAGCGGATCACCGTCCCGATTGGCAATCACATAATCCGAAGTGGATTTTTTCTTTGCATCTTTCAGACATTCAACCAGACAGACCGGGAGAGGAATGTTTCTTTGTGCCGCTTTGGTCTTTAGCTCGGTAAGAATGACCGGCCTGTTATGTTCTGTGTGCCATGCCCGCCGTACCGTTAAGTACGGAGCCTCTGCATCCAGATACACAGAATCCCATTGCAGCGCCAGGATTTCTTCCCGGCGCAGACCGGCATATAAACCGATCATCACAAATACATAGGGCGGCAAATCCCGGATCGTGTCCAAAAGCCGCTCAACCTGTTCATCCGTCAATGCCTGTCTTTCTTCCTGGGGAACTCCTCCCTTTGCATCCAGGTATATGGTCGGGTCCTCGTCAATCACATGGCTCTCCTTGGCCGCCCGGAAAATGGACTTGCAGAGAATCACCACAGACTTATAAACCGAAGCCGACTTCTTGGAAACAGGTACGAGGGCAAGTTGGATGTCATCCAGGGATACATCAGCCATTCTCTTGTCTCCCA
>JALFGI010000202.1 GCA_022777455.1 Clostridiales bacterium
GTGAGATAATAGCATCCGGAATCAAACCATGCGGCCCTCTCAGTCTGCCCCGTAAGGGGCAGCCAGCTCCCCCAGAGGGGGAGCCAAGGGGTGCGTCGGTTCCGGTCGCCAAATTACAAATTTGTCTGATTGCCGGATTCATCCTTATCCGCAAACCGGGGATTTTTCTGCCATTGTCATCGGACTCTTTACTATTTGCCCTTTATCTGATAAAATAAGTTCACCAAAGGAGGGATGCCCATGTTTGATGATCCCAAAAAGGAATTAAAGCGCCTGGAAGAGCAGCTTCTTGCCGCAGAGGAGGAGCAGTGGGCGGAAGATGCGTTCCTGCCGGAAGAGGAGGAACGCACCGAGCCGGAATACGCACTTCCGGAGGAGCCGGAGGAGCCCCCGGCACCGGAGGAGGAAGCCAGCGTCAAGCCGAGCCTCCGGGTACCCATTCTGGTGGCCGCGCTGCTACTGGAGGTGGCGGCGCTGCTGGGCGTGCTGGCCTGGTGGCTGCTATGGAGATAAAGCCCGTGGGGCGGTTCGCCCCCACCCCCTCCGGGAGAATGCACCTGGGCAATGTGTTCGCCGCCCTGATCGCCTGGCTCTCCGTCCGTTCCCGGGACGGGGAGATGGTGCTGCGCATGGAGGATTTGGACACCCAGCGCACCAGCGAAGAATACGCTAACCTGCTCCGGCAGGACCTGAACTGGCTGGGCCTGGACTACGACCGGGAGACCCCGCCCCAGAGCGCACGCAGCCGGGTCTATGACCGGTATTTTGAGCAGCTGCAGGAAATGGGTCTGCTCTACCCCTGCTACTGCACCCGCAGCCAGCTCCACAGCGTCAACGCCCCCCACCTCAGCGACGGCACCTACGTCTACCCCGGCACCTGCCGGAACCTCACCCCGGCCCAGCGGGCCGCCATGGACCGCAAACCTGCCTGGCGGGTGGTGGTGCCGGACCGGGAGTGGTCCTTTACCGACCGGGTCCAGGGGGCCTATGCCCTGAACCTGGCAACGGAATGCGGAGACATGGTGGTCCGCCGGGCGGACGGAGTGTATGTTTACCAGCTGGCGGTCACCGTGGACGACGGAGAGGCCGGCGTCACCGAAGTGGTCCGGGGAATGGACCTGCTCAGCTCCGCCCCCCGGCAGATGTATTTGCAGGAGCTCTTCGGCTTCCCCCACCCGGAATACGGCCATGTGCCTATGCTCCTGGCCCCCGACGGCCGCCGGTTAAGCAAGCGGGACCGGGATCTGGACCTGGGGCAGCTGCAAAAATGGGTGAAAGCGGAGACGGTCATCGGCACCCTGGCCTTTTCCGCCGGGCTGATTGACCGGAATGAACCCATCAGCGCAAAGGAGCTGGCCACGGTATTCCATTGGAAAAAGCTGAAAGGCGATGCCATTTACCTGGACGCCAGGGCGTTTGGGAAATAGCAGGTAAATGCAGTTTGGCGATGGGATCATGGGCTGTGTTTGTCGAATCCGTAGGGAACGGCCTGTGTGCCGTTCCATCCGCGAAGCGGTACCGTATCATTACGATGACAGACAACAGAGGGAAAGAGGGCGTGTATGGAAAAACAGAACAGGAAATTAACCCGATTGAAAAGCTTTGATTATGGGACGGTTGCCTGCTATTTTGTCACACTATGCACCCACCATCGTCAACCGCTTTTCTCTATGGAAAAATCCTCCCCAGGAAACAGTCCGCATACCATCCCCAATTCCCCAGCCAATCAGATCATACACAGGTGGCTTGCTGAATCACAGAATAAATTTAAGAACATTGCAATCGACCAATACGTGATTATGTCTGATCACTTGCATCTGATTGCAAATATAAAAGAAACCCGCCCCGGCTGTACCCTGGCAGATGCCATGCGTTTTTTTAAAACGATGACGACAAATGAATACATCCGGGGTGTGAAACAAGGGGTGTTGCAGCCCTTTGACGAAAAACTGTGGCAGAAATCCTATTACGATCATGTCATTCGCAATCAACAGGACTTTACCGAAATTTGGGAGTACATCGAAAATAACCCGGTGAAATGGATGCTGATACATGGTCAATTGCCGTAAGGAAACGGAACGGCACACAGGCCGTTCCCTACGATAGGAACGAACCATGCGCCGTTCAACGCACCGATCAATTCCAATTTCATAATCAAAAAAGGAACAGGAGGACAATGTTATGTCAAACGCACCGGTACTTGTGGTTCTGGCTGCGGGAATGGGCAGCCGGTATGGCGGCCTGAAGCAGATCGACCCGGTGGGCTCCCATGGGGAGGCCATTCTGGACTACTCCCTTTATGACGCCTACCAGGCAGGCTTCCGCACAGCGGTGATCCTCATCAAGGAGGCCATCCGGGAGGACTTCATGGCCACCGTGGGCAAGCGGCTGGCCAAGAGCCCCATGGAAATCCGCTACGCCTATCAGGAGCTGGAAAAGCTGCCGGAAGGCTACGCCGTCCCCGAAGGCCGGGTGAAGCCCTTCGGCACCGGCCATGCGGTGATCTGCGCCGGAGAGGCCGTGGGGGATGCCCCCTTCGCCGTGATCAACGCCGACGACTACTATGGCCGCGCCGCCTACAAGACCATTTACCAGTTTTTGTCCAACGCCACCGACCCCTACGGCTACTGCATGGTGGGCTACCGGCTGGACAAAACCGTGACGGACAACGGCAGCGTGGCCCGGGGCATCTGCACCATGGACCAGCAGGACTACCTGCGCTCCATTACCGAGCGCACCCGGATTGAAAAATACCCCGGCGGCATCCATTTCACCGAGGACGGGGAGAACTGGGTGGATCTGAAGGAGGACACCATCGTGTCCATGAACCTGATGGGCCTGATGCCAAGCTTTTTGCAGGAGGCAAAGGAGCGGTTCCCGGCTTTCCTGGACAAAGCCCTGGCAGAGAACCCCCTGAAGGGAGAATACTTCCTGCCCTCCATCGTCCAGCAGCTGCTGACAGAGGGGAAGGCCACCATGAAGGTGCTCACCTCCCCCGACCAGTGGTACGGCGTCACCTACGCGGCGGACAAGCCGGTGGTCATGGCCGCCCTGAAGGAAATGACCCGGCAGGGCCTGTATCCCGACGGACTGTATGAATAAAAACAGGAGCCTTCCCGGCGGGGAAGGCTCCTTCTTTGATTGGGGATGCTCACTGGATGGAAATGGAAGTGGAAGCGGGCAGCTCCTTCTTCACGGCCTTGGGCACGGAGAGCTTCAGGATGCCGTCCTCGTACTTTGCGCCGATTTCCTCGGGGCGCACCGCGGTGCCCACGTAGAAGCTGCGGCTGCACACGCCGGCGTAGCGCTCCCGGCGGATATACTTGCCATCCTTCTCCTCCTTATCCAGGCCCTTGGAGGCACCGATGGTCAGGTAGCCGTTCTTCAGGTCCACGGTGATCTCATCCTTCTTGAAGCCGGGCAGGTCCACATCCAGCTCGTAGGAATTGTCCATCTCCCGCACATCGGTCTTCATCAGGTTCCGGCTGTGCTTGCCGTACAGGGCCTCCTCCGCAGGGGCGGTGTTCACCATACCGAAGGGATTGGCAAAGAATTCATCAAACAGGTTTTCTCCAAAAATGCTGGGCAACATAAGTCATTCCTCCATTCATATTCTTCGTAGGCGTCCGGCGGAATGCCAGCCGTTGGCGATGCTTGTTGCCGTTCCTTTCAAGGAACAATTGCATTATAGCACCATTTTTAGCACTGTCAAGTCGAGAGTGCTAAAATTCACAAATCATCCCATGAATGTTCACGATTGAGTCACAGACATCCCGCCGGGGCAATTTTTCAACGGGCTGATCGGTTTTACCCACCAAGCGGGCAGATTGTAATTTGGCGTACCGGAACCGACGCACCCCTTGGCTCCCCCTCCGGGGGAGCTGGCTGCCCCGTAAGGGGCAGCCTGAGAGGGCCAGCATGGCGTGATTTCGGTTGCTGGTATCTTACTGCGGTACCCTCTCAGTCAGCCTAACGGCTGCCAGCTCTCCCAAAGGGAGAGCCAAGAACGCCGTAAGCGCCAGTGCGTTAATTTACAATTTGCCACTGTCCGCAAAAAATCCGGCAGCCGAAATGGCTGCCGGAAAGATGGGCGTATTAAAGCTCGTCGTCATCGTCCAGGTAGGCGCTCAGGTCCAGATCGCTGAGATCGTCCCATTTCTCCTCCGCCTGGGTGGTAGGCTGGTGCTTGGGCTGCTGCCTGGGGGCAGGCTCTCTCCTGGGGCGGGGCGGGCTCTGCTGGGGCTCTTCCCGGCCGGGATAGAACTTGAGGATCAGCACCGCCGCAATCACGCCCAGCACCGCAATCACAATGATTACCACCACGATCACCACCAGCAGGGTATTGGATCGGGCAGGAGCGGGATTGGAATTGAGGGGAAGGGTGGCCTCGGTCTGGGTTTCCGGCTCCGTCCCGGTGCCCCAGGGGGCCAAGGTGGCGGCGGAAGCGGGCTGGGTAGCAGCCGTGGTGGCTGCAGTGGTGGCTGCGGTGGGCTTCTCCACGATGGGGTAAGTAACGGCGGCGCAGGCGGTCTTGGTGGCCGCACTGATGTCGGTGCCGTCGGTGCTGCGCACGGCGCAGTAGTAATACACGGTGCCTTCGGCGTAGGCCGGGGTGTAGGTGGAGGCGGTGGCGCCCAGGATGGCTTTGCCGCCCACATTGGAATTCACGGTATTTTTATACCACTGGTAGGTCAGGGTGGTGCCCTGGTCCACGGATTTGGCCGTGACCTGCAGGGAGGTGGTCTGCCCGTTTTTCAGGTTGACGCTTTTGGGCTGGGACTGAATGGTGGGTGCGGTGAGCTCCTGGTTCATCACGGTGATGATAGCCGCTTCGCTCCAAACGTTGCCGCTGCCGCCCACGAACTCCGCCCGGACCCGCCATTCGTTCAGGGCCTTGGGGATTCCGTTCAGGCCGATGCGCTCGGTTTCCAGACCGGTGACGATCAGACCGGGGAACCGGCTGGGGGCATCCTTGGCCAGGACGTCGGTGCCGCCGCCGGGGCTTTGCAGATGCCAGATGATGCTGATGCAGTTATCCGCTCTGGCCACGAACTCGGCATAGCCCCCCTCCCGCACGGTTTCGGAGGTGGGGTTCTTGGTAATCACCGGGGGGCCCGCATAGGTAGGCTCCGTGGGCATGGTGTCCGTGCTGGGACTGGTGGCCGCGGTGCTCTCCGCGATGGGCTCTGTGGTAGCCGCGGTACTCTCCACGGTGGGCTCTGTGGTGGCCGCGGTGCTCTCCGCGGTGGGCTCTGTGGTGGTCTCGGCGGTGGTTTCATCCGCAAAACCGGCCAGGCACAGTGAAAGCACCAGGGCCAGTGCTAAAAACAAGGATATGGCTTTCTTCATAGGAATTCCTCCTGGGTCGGGCTGCCGGAAGGGCAGGGAATGTGCAAGTAAAAGATGGTACCTATTGCAAGTAATAGATGGTACCTATTATATTAGATCTCGCCCCTTCCGTCAATTGGTCATAAGAGAGAAAATCCTGGAAAATCGAGAGAATACCTGGAAGAAAACCCCATTTTCCCCACCGTGGCACCGTATATTTCCTTCTTCCGGTCCCGGATTTGGAGAATTCAGTCGAATGGAACAACGTCCGTCCACACCGTAGGGAACGGCCTGTGTGCCGTTCCGCCCGCGCAGCGGCCACCAACCGGCGGACCGGAACGCCCGGCGCAATGGCACAAGGTTCATCAGCATCGCACCATTCAGCCGGGCATGGATGGTTTCGGGGATACGGAACGGCACATAGGCCGTTCCCTACGAATTCATCCAACAGGCGGCCATTCACTCCTCGCCAAATTACGATTCATCTACATGCTTCCGGGGAATTACCGGCAGGAAAGCAATTCCCCTTTGGTAAATTCCTGTCCATAGGGCGCCGGATTCGGGCAGACATCGGAGGAGAAAATTGCCTCCAGAATGCGCAGGGCGCACCCATCCAGCTCCGATTCGGCCAGGCTCAGATCCTGCTTTGCCTCCAGGGCATCCAGAATTTCCAGAAGGTCGGACTCGTTGCCGGGCATGATCAGGTCGTTGCCCGCCTGAATACACTTGACGGCGGAGGCGCCATGGCCCTGGTTGGTGGTGGTCCAGTCGGTCATGATGATGCCGCCGAAGCCCCACTCCTGCCGGAGGACGGTGGTACACAGGTCAAAGCTGTTGGCGGTGTGGACGCTGTTGATCCGGTTGTAGGAGGTCATGACAGACATGGGCTGGGCCTGCTTCACGGCGATTTCAAAGCCCTTGAGGTAGATTTCCCGCAAGGCTCGCTCGGAGACCACGCTGGAGACGCCCATCCGGTTGTCCTCCTGGTTGTTACAGGCGTAATGCTTGATGGTCACGCCGATACCGGGATAGCGCTGCACCCCCCGGGTGATGGCGGCAGCCATGGCGCCGGAGAGCACCGGGTCCTCGGAATAGTACTCAAAATTCCGGCCGCACAGGGGATTGCGGTGGATGTTCATTCCCGGGGCCAGCCACAGCGTCACCCCCAGCTCCTTCATCTCCCGTCCGATGAGCCCGCCCACCTGCTCCATCAGCTCCGTATCGAAGCTCTGGGCCAGCAGGGTGCCCACGGGAATGGCGGTGCAGAACTGGTAGTGGCGGATGCTGCCCTCATGGGGAAATTCCGTGCCGAAGAACCGGTTTTCCAGGGACTGAACCCCGTCCATCCGGTAGATGCTCCCGTCCGCCGGGTTTTCTTCATAGCATTTCTGCAGCCGCAGTCCGGCGGGGCCGTCAGCCAGGATCATGGAGCCGATGCCCAGCGGTTCCAGGGCGTTGGTGGTCTCCCCCGCCGCCCCGGGCACATGCACTGCGGCGGAGCCGATGATCTCGCCGCTGCCCCGGGAGGGCTGGCCGCACACCAGCCGGGCCTTCTGCACCCGGTCCATTTGGGCAAGAACCGCCTCCGCCTGCTCCCGGTGAAGGCGGGGCTGGGGGGCCTTTTCCCGGGGGAGCAGCAGGGGCTCCAGCGCCAGAGTGGGCAGGTCCAGATGCTCCAGTTTTTTCTGTTCCAACTCCCAGGCCTTCCAATCCGGCGGGGTGATTTCCGTGAGGGCATCCAGCAGGGGGCAGATATTCCCCAGGGTTTCGGTGACGGTGAAGCGGCCCAGAGTGAGCTTTGCCGCAGCTTCCTCCACCTGGGAGCTGCTGCCCAGGTACAGCCCATAGCACCCGGCATCCAGGAAATATTGGGCCCGGGCGGTGTGGTAGGAGGTCAACAGGCAGGGGTCGAAGGCCAGGGTGAGCACCTGGCGCTCCCCCGGGGAAAGCAGCCTGGTCTTGCCGAAGGAAACCAGCCGCCGGCGCTCTTTGATGCGGGTCGCCTGGGGGCAGGAGGCGTAGAGCTGCACAACCTCCCGTCCGGGAGCGGACCCCACATTCTCCACCCGAACGGCGGCCCGGACCATACCGCTTTCGGCGAACAGTTTTTCCAGCTTCCACCGGAAATCCGTATAACTCAGGCCGAAGCCGAAGGGGAACCGGGGACGAACCCCGAAGGAATCAAAATACCGGTAGCCCACAAAAATGCCCTCGGTGTATTTTTCCTGGATCAGGTTCCCATTCCGGTAACCGAAGTCGGCGGCGGAAGGGTAGTCCTCATACTGATAAGCCCAGGTGTCCGTCAGCTTGCCGCTGAAGGGAACGGCTCCGGTGAGCACATCGGCTAAGGCGTTTCCTCCCTCCATCCCCGCCTGGGACATGAGCACCAGGGCGGCAATGGGGAGCCGGTCCAGAAAGCTTAAGTCCATCACACCCCCCACGTTCAGCACCACGATCAGCTTGGGGTACAGCCGGGAAAGGTCCTCCAGCTCCCGCTGCTCCACGTCGGACAGGTAATAGTCCCCCTTTTCCGCCCGGCGGTCCACGCTCTCCCCGGAAATCCGGCTGATCACGTAGATGGCAACGTCGGCATCGGTTTTCACAAAAGGCTCCCCCGCCGGGGCCTGGAGGCGGCGGGTGGAGTAGGCATTGTAGAGGGAGAAGAAGTCCCCCGGCTTGGCGGCGGCCAGAATCTCTTCCTGCCAGGCCGCCCGGGCGGCGGTGTAGGAATCGTCGAAGGCATTCAGCCAATCGTCGGTGGTTATGGCAAGGCCGGCGCTGCGCAGCCCATGGTCAATGCTGACGGTTTCCCGGCTGTTCACGCTGCCGGATCCGGTGCCGCCCTGGATGGTATACCGGGCCCCCATGCCGTAGAGGGCCACCGGGGTACCGGGGGCCAGGGGCAGAACGCCGTCATTTTGCAGCAACACCATACTCTCTGCCGCCGCCCGCCGGGCCAGCGCCCGGTGCTCCCCCTCCCGCCGGGAGGGCTCCGGATTCAAAGTTCCCGAAAAACCTCTTTTGCGAAATTCCATTGTTTTACCCCCCTGTATGTGGTGATGTGCCCATGGATTTGATGGGCGAATTGTAATGAAACGCACTGGCGCGGCAGCGCCCCTTGGCTCTCCCTTTGGGAGAGCTGGCAGCCGAACAGGCTGACTGAGAGGGTACCGCAGTAAGATAACGGCAGCCGAAATCACGCCATGTTGGCCCTCTCAGGTGAGCCCCTTACGGGGCAGACAGCTCCCCCAGAGGGGGAGCCAAGGGTTGCGTCGGTTCCGATACGCCAGATTACAATTTATCCATTTTTCTAAGGCAATACCGCATAATGGGGCAAGGAGATTCGGCGCGAGATTTTGACCCAAGCGAAAGTATGGAAAATGCGGGAATACTTTGTGTATTTCCCATTTTTCATACTGCACGATTGGAGCAAAAGGCCCGCCGAAGCCCGCAGCTCCCATTGTGCGGTGTTGCCCTAAGTATAAAAGCATTTTTCCCCACTGTCAATGGATTTCTCCCCTCCATTGTGCTATGATAGGCAAAACGGACGAACGGAGGGATTCTCAATGATTACCGTAGAAAAACTCACACCGGAAAATTTTAACTCCCACTCCCTGGACGATTTCTCCCGCCACCAGGTGGTGACGGAGTGCTGGCGGCAGGTGGACGGAGCGTGGAACCTGTACCCCATTGCCTTCACGGAGGACTGGGATCTGGAAAAGCGCCGTCAGATCGCCGGGACCATCGCGGGGAACCTGGATGGGGACATGGTGGATTTCGGGGCTTTCGACGGCAGCCGCCTGGTGGGCTACATCACCCTGGGCACCCAGGCGCTGGGCAGCCGGGGGCAGTACCGGCAGCTGGTGGAATTTGAGGTATCCCAGGAGCACCGGGGCATGGGGGTGGGGCGGCAGCTCTTCACCCGGCTGTGCGGGGAAGCCAGGGGCATGGGGGCGGAAAAGCTGTACATCTCCGCCCATTCCTCCAAGGAATCCCAGGCCGCCTACCGGGCTCTGGGCTGCACCCACGCCCGGGAGATCATCCCTGCCATCGCAGAGGAAGAACCCTGCGACGTGCAGATGGAATATGTGCTGTGAGCCGCATTTCCAATCAGGCGACAAATTGTAATTTTGCGGGCTGGTGCGGCAGCGCCCTTGGCTCTCCCTTTGGGAGAGCTGGCAGCCGTCAGGCTGACTGAGAGGGTGCCACAGGGAAGACAACAGCACCCTTAAATCCACAATTCGCGTTGCCCTCTCAGTCTGCCCCTTACGGGGCAGCCAGCTCCCCCATAGGGGGAGCCAAGGGGAGCGTCGGTTCCAGTGCGCCAAATTACAATTTACGCGTTTGATTATCTTATATCTTATACTCATATCTCATATCTTCTTTCTCTT
>JALFGI010000221.1 GCA_022777455.1 Clostridiales bacterium
CATACTGTTTGCTTTTCGCTCTTTGTTGAATTGATTATAATATCCAGAACCTAAATCGTGGAAGTCAACCTTTTCCAAAAGCATATGGTAGATTGCTATCAAGATGGAATGGGCTACTGCAACAATGGCTCTCTTTTTTCCTCTGTGTGCGCTAATCCTCACATACTGTGCGCTGAAATAGCTGTTCTTATTTTTGACTGCCGCGTGTGCGCAGGTTATCAATGTCGTTTTGAGAACCTTATTTCCCTTGGTCGTTCTTCCTGATTTTCGTTTTCTGGCACTCTCGTTATTGCCCGGACATAATCCTGCCCACTTTGAAATATGCTTGTCTGTTGGGAAACGGCTCATATCTGTTCCAATTACGGAAATGATTGCTTGCGCGCTGGTGCTCCCAATTCCAGGTATCTGCTGAATCGCTTTGCTCGCTTCCACTTCCTCCTCTTTCATGAAGTGGTCAATCTCATCATCCAGATTCTTGATATGCTCATTCAGCTCATCCAAATGAGCGAGTAGTTCTTTCATCATGCGTCTCTGGATCGGAGAGAGAAAGCCTTTCAAGTCTGCAAGGATTTGTTCCTTGGATGCTTTCAGATTATGAGAGATTTCTTTCTTGGCATACATTTCATCGTACTTTTCTTCGGTAAATATCTCTCCGCTTGCGATGAAGTCCAGTATCTTTCGGGCGCTCTTTCCGTCAATTTCGGATACGGTGCCGGACAGTTTGATATTTGCTCCTTCCAGCATCTTCTGCAGCCTGTTCAGTTCCCGTCCTTTATCTTCAATGAGGCTCTTACGATACCGCACCAACTCTCGTAATTCCCGCTGATCTTTGGATGGGATGTAACTGGCCTTGAGCAGGCCGTGCTGAAGCAAATCCGCGATCCATTCCGCATCCTTCACATCCGTCTTCCTTCCCGGTACCGCTCTCATATGCTGGGCATTTACAACCATTGCATTTAGTCCTGAGTATTCCAGCACATTGTAAAGCGGCTTCCAGTAGGAAGCGGTGCTTTCCATTGCAGCCATTTCGCACCCTGCTGAAACAAGCCAATCCGATAATTTCAACAGTTCGTCTGTTGTTGCCCCAAACTCTCGTATCTCGCTCTTCCTGCCACAAAGAAGGCAAGCTACAATGAGTTTTTTGTGAACATCAATACCACAACACTTGTCGTATACTTTTTCCATGGTCATTTCCCCCATGTAAAGAATACGGCACAGCTCCCCTCTTTCAGTCATTTTACTGTACGTCCTTTTGTTGCTTACGCAACTGGACAGATGGTGGTGCAACGGAGAGCCGAAAAGTCAATTTAATCATCGGGCTGCTTGCCCATAATCTTACCGACTTTTGCCGTATCCTTAGTATACAGTCTTTTGAACACTAAGTCCACTACTGGGTTTCATTCCTCGTGGTGCTCAGGCACTTAGCATGGGGATTTAATCAAGAATTAGTATCAATAAAAGAAAATGGTATGGCCGTTCTGACTGGCCATACCATTTTGATTCTTATGGCAGCTCCCATTGTGCGGTGCTGCCTTATACCTCAATCAGGTCGTATTCTCTGGTGCCAAAGCCCAGGGCCGCGGCAGCCTCGATGGTGTGGGCGCCGTTCCGGCTTTCGATGCGTTCCAGGAGGTGGGCTTTGCCGGGATCATCGCTGGCATACACCAGGTCCAGGCAGGCCTGGTCAATGGCATGGGATCCGTGGACACCAGAATGCCGATGTCGGCCATGCAGGGGTCCTCTGCCACGGCGCAGCAGTCGCAGTCCACGCTCATATTCTTCATCACGTTTACATAGACCAGATTTCCGTTGAAGTAATTCACAACGGAGCTGGCGGCGTCTGCCATGGATTCCAGGAAGGAATTGTGATCCGCGGACCAAAGCTGCTTTGGGTCACCGGCGCCGTGAATGTAGGCCTTACCATAGGAAGAGGCTACGCCGATGGAAAGCTGCTTCAGCGCGCCGCCGTAGCCGCCCATGGGGTGCCCCTTGAAGTGGGACAGCACCAGCATGGAATCGTAGGCGGCAATGTCCTTGCCTACGTAATTCTTGTGAATCACCTTGCCGCCGGGAATCTCCAGCTCCAGGTCGGGGCCTTCCGCGTCCAGCAGGTCCACGGGGAAGGTCTTGCTCCAGCCGTGGTCGGCAATCAGCTGCCGGTGCTTCCGGGTGGTGTTGCGGGCGCCTTCATAGGCGGTGTTGCATTCCACCACCGTGCCGCCCACATAGTCAACCACATCCTTCCAGAAATCGGGCCGCAGGAAATTCTGGTTTCCCTTTTCTCCGGAGTGTACCTTCACAGCCACCTTACCGGGCAGTTCCTTACCGGCCAGCTTGAAAAGCTCCAGAACCTTTTCCGGGGTGATGGCGGGGGAAAAATAAACGGTTGCGCGCATGGGATATCCTCCTTCATTCGTTTCCGATTCCACTGGGGGAATCGATAAAGTGTTCGGTGCCGGCGGAAATCGCTTTTTCGTAGTATTCGATCTTCCGCTCAATCACCTTCAGGTGTTCCTGCAGGAAGCGGATTTGTTCTTCCACGGATTCCTTTTGTCTCAGAATCATCTCCTGACGCTGGACCAGGCTGGAATCTCCCAACCGGCAAAGCTCCATATACTGCCGAATTTCCTTCAGCGGCATTCCGGTGCCCTTCAGGCAGTTCAGAATCTGCAGCCATGCCAGGTCGGAATCGGTGAAGACCCGCCGGCCGTTGACCCGCTGTACATCGGGCAGCAGCCCCTCCTTGTCATAAAACCGGAGGGTATGGACGGACAGTCCCATTTTTTCTGCGATTTCGGAAATCGAGTAAGTCATTTTTTCGCCTCCCGGTGTTTCTGCGTAGCAGTATATATCCTGGAGCTTACTCGAAGTCAAGCCCTTTTTCAACAATCGCCTCTGCCGGCGGTATTCCTCCGCAATCGGTTTGGGCGCCTTCCCCAGAATATACTTCATTTTCCACATGGGCAGGGGCGTCCTGTCATAGGGAAAGCACTGGGATGCTTCCACAATGCCGAAAATTTCCTTGTCCTCATAGCCAAAGGGAATCCGGACAATCTCTCCCGCCGGATAATTCGTATCGCTGAGATAGTAGAAGCGGCCATCCAGGGTGGGAATGTAGACCGTGTAGAAGGTTATCCCGCTTCTGCCGGTTTCCGGGGCAGCAATGGGCGGCGCATATTTTGCCTCCTGAGCCCTTTGCACCGCGGTTTGAATCATGACGGCTTCTTTGGAGGCGGCGAAGGGGAGCAGGGCAGTCAACCGTTCCGTCAGCGATTCCAGCTTGCTGAGACAGCCGGAACGGACCACAGAATCATTGGTATTCAGGATGAGCTCTGCGTTTTCTGTCATTTCGGCGCAGCCATCCTTTACAAACTGAATGGTCCTGTTCCGGAGCTGCCTTCTGCCGATCTTTTCCCCGCTGATGCCAAGGGATTGCAGCCATTGGGCCTTGTGCAGCAGGCGATTCAGAAAAACACGCAGTGACATACCGGCTTCCCCCTTCCTGAGATTATTTTATCGGAGGAAACAGCGGATGTCAACGTGCCGGAGTGCAAAGAAAAAACACGATCGCTCAGAAGCCAACGGCATCAAAGCAATCGTGCTGGTCTGGCGGAGAGTGTGAGATTCGAACTCACGGTGGGTTTCCCCATCACCAGTTTTCAAGACTGGCTCCTTAAACCCCTCGGACAACTCTCCATACCCGTAGAATATACCATCTTCAGGGGGCAAAGTCAAGGGGGCTTCCCCATACGGATTTTGCTTTGATTGAATTTCTTTTGAGAAAACACTTGAAATGAGCGGATCCAACGGTATATACTGTACCAAGTTACAAAGGAGGGACGGATATGGAAATCAGGAAAATTGATGTGGACGCCTTATCTGTCCCTGAGATTCTGTCCCTGCTGGAAATTGCCCGGGGGATTTCTTCTGTGCAGCCGGACTGGATGCTGCTGAAGCGGGAACTGGCCCGGTATGAGGCCTGGGGCTTTTATGACCGGAAAGTGCTTCTGGGCTATGCCTTGATTAGCGGCTCCAGTCCTTATCTGGGCGGCAGCGTTCAGATTGTGGAATTGAAATACCGATGGGAGTATAATCAGGAATCAACCGTTGCCCAAATGCTCCGGGAGATTGCCCGGACCTATCAGGGGAGTTCCGACTTTCTGGTACTGGATATTGACCTCCGGCGGGACATGAACCGCAACCTGTACCAAAAACTCGGTTTTGCCACCTCCGTGATGCAAAGCCCCATGGGCCGGGACCATGGTGTTCAGTTTGCTCAAATGGATTCCCTTTTGAAAAAGGGATTTAATGCTTGACATTTCCCCGGGGATATGCTAGAATACTTTGGCAATCAAGTGAATAATTCTTTTGATTCGGAGTGATACCCAAGAGGCCGAAGGGGCTCCCCTGCTAAGGGAGTAGGCGTCTAAAAAGCGCGCGAGGGTTCAAATCCCTCTCACTCCGCCAGAATTCTGAGCTGTGTTTTTTCACATAGTTCAGAATTTTTTTATGAGAAATTGCTATCCGTTGAATAATTCTCGCTTTGTAGAATATAAAAAATACACATAAAGAGTTGAAAAGACTTTTCGTGTTGCTATCTGCGTTGTGATCATCGTATAAAACTCATCTACTTGATTGGTTCCGCTCCAACTGTATCAGAAAATCCTTTGAGCTTTGCCATGCTTCCGCCATGGCTTTCCGGCGGAGGTTTCATCGGGAAAAATAAATCCCCTTGCCAAAAGGGGGCCGCTGTGGTATCATGTTCCCAAAAGACAGAGAGGAGTACCTAAAATGGCTGTACGACTGAATGAAGACAAAGAAATGGTTCAGACCATCCGGGAAGGACTGAAGCGCACCGGAGGCTATTGTCCGTGCCGGCTGGAGCGGACGGAGGAGAATAAGTGCATGTGCAAGGAGTTCCGGGATCAGATCGCCGACCCGAATTTCAAGGGCTACTGCCACTGCATGCTCTATTACAAGGATTGAATCAGACCTCCCGAATTTTTCGGGAGGTGTCGAAAAAAGAGTTGACAAATCGGTGAGATGGTGGTATACTTCAGGAGCACTGAGGGTCACCTTGGAAGCGAATATGGGCGAGTGGTGGAATTGGTAGACTCGCTAGATTCAGGTTCTAGTGTTCACTGCGGACGTGCGGGTTCAAGTCCCGCCTCGCCCACCATGAAAAAACACGCTTCGGCGTGTTTTTTTCGTTTTTCTTTTCTCGTTCGCAAAAAATACCCCCGTTTATAGGCATTCCTCGCTGCGTTATTTGTCACATCATACCGTCTTTTCCGCTGGGCCATCAGTTGGGAAAAGGCGGTTTTTTCCATTGCAGGATATTGATTTTCCGGAAACGGATGTTATAATTTGATTCGAAGAAAAAAGAGGAGAATGCCGATGACCTATCATAAGTATCATTTGAAAGAATTTTTTCCCCAGCTTGGGAACAGCAGCGTGGACCCGACGCTGACGGTGTATCTGCCGGACCTGATGGTGGAGATGGGGCGGAAGGACCAGAAGCGGCCCTGTTTGCTGATCTGTCCCGGCGGCGCCTATGGCTGGTGCAGCCAGCGGGAGGCGGAGCCCATCGCGGTGCATTTTCTGCCGGAGGGATTTAATGTATTCGTTTTGAATTATTCCGTAGCCCCCAGCCGATTCCCCACCCAGCTGCGGGAGGTGGCGGCTGCCATGGAGCTGATTTACCGGAATGCGGATTGTTGGAATTGCGACGTAAACCGCATTGCGATCATGGGCTTCTCCGCCGGCGGACACCTGGCGGCCCATTATTCCACCTGCTTTGACTGGCCGCAGGTGCGGGAGGTTTTCCCGGAGAGCAAGGCTGTTCAGGCATCCATTCTCTGTTATCCCGTCATTTCGGCGGACCCCGGGGTTGCCCATCTGGGCAGCTTTGAAAATCTGCTGGGCCACAGCCCCCTGACGGCAGAGGAAACAGCGCGCTTTTCCTGCCACCTGCAGGTGACAGACCATACACCCCCTGCCTTCCTGTGGCACACCGCGGAGGATGGGGCGGTCCCTGTGATGAACAGCCTCCTTTACGCCCAGGCCCTGGCAGCCCATCAGGTGCCCTTTGAGCTGCATGTTTATCCCTATGGCGGCCACGGCATGGCCACGGTGGATGAGCAGACCAACGACGGCCTGGCGCCTGGGGCAATGCACGCGGCGGCCTGGATCGGCGGAGCGAAGAAGTGGCTGCGTCTGACCTTTGGCAGGGAGGGATCGTTGCTGTGAAAATGCTGGAATACATCAAAGTCCAGAGAAAGCGGATTTTCATGTCTCTGTTCGGCGTCCTCATCAGCGGCGTCTGCGTGGGCTTTATGAAAATCGCCGCCTTCGGCGTGGACCCCTTCCAGGTGCTGGTGAGCGGACTGGATCACGCCATTCCCATTGACTTTGGCACCTTGTACGTGCTGATCAACGCCGTGCTGCTGCTGTTCAGCCTGATTGCCGACCGGCATAACATCGGCATTGCCACCTTTATCAACCTGTTCCTGTTGGGCTACGTGGTGGACTTCACCAAGGCGGGGCTGGAAGATGTGTTCCCGGCTCCCGGTATGGTGATTCGTATTGGCTTCATGGTGCTGGGCATTGTGGTGCTGTGCATCGGCTCGGCGCTGTACATGACAGCGGACCTGGGCGTGTCCACTTATGATGCGGTGGCCATTGTGATGTCGAAGAAATGGAAATGGGGCCAGTTTCGGTATGTGCGCATCTGCACGGACCTGGCCTGTGTGCTTTTGGGCGGCCTGATGATTTATCTTGCCAGCGGAAGCGCTGGGGAGGTTGCTGCCTCCGTCGGCGTGGGCACCATTGTCACGGCCTTTTTCATGGGTCCGCTGATCGAGTTTTTCAATGAGAAAATCGCCCGGCCCATGCTGGGGGAGACAAAGCAATAAAGAGAACCCTGCTCAGAAAATATTTCGATTCTGGGCAGGATTTTTTTGACATCGGACACAAAAATTTCATATGGGTATGAAAAGATAATGCTTGACGAATTTGCTTTGCCGTGCTATACTTTTGATAAATAAGAACTATTCTTATTTAGGAGGACCCCAATGGAAAATACCGGTAAGCAATTTCGCAAGCGCAATGCGATTCTTGCCTGTCTTCGCCAGTCTGAGGCCCATCCTTCCGCGGAGGATATTTATCACAGCCTCCAAAAGGAGCACTCGGATATCTCCCTGGCCTCGGTCTACCGCAACCTGAAGCTGTTTAAGGATGAAGGGCTGATTGTCAGCCTGGGCTCCGTGAACGGTGTGGAGCGGCTGGATGGCCGGGTAGAGCCCCATGTGCATTTCGCGTGCACCTGCTGCAGTGCTGTGATGGATGTACCCGATGTGGAGGTTCCCGAAAGCGTATCCTATTCGGCAGCCCAACGGCTGGGATGCCGGGTGGAGAATACCCGGCTGGTGCTGACCGGCATCTGCAAAAACTGTATGCAAAATCAAAAAATCAATTAGGAGGAAAATGTTATGAAAAAGTTTGTCTGCCCCGTCTGCGGCTATGTCTACGAAGCCGAGGAAATGCCCGCTGATTTCAAGTGCCCCGTCTGCAAGGTGGACGGCTCCAAGTTCAAGGTCATGGAAGAGGGCAAGCTGGCTGCCGAGCATGAGTACGGCATCTACGCCAAGACCGTGAAGAACAATCCCGACATTTCCGACGAGGACAAGAAGTTCATCTTTGAGCAGCTGATGGCCAACTTCAACGGCGAGTGCAGCGAGGTCGGCATGTATCTGTGCATGGCCCGGATCGCCCACCGGGAGGGCTACCCCGAGATCGGCCTGTACTGGGAGAAGGCCGCCTACGAAGAGGCTGAGCACGCTGCCAAGTTTGCCGAGCTGCTGGGCGAGGATCTGGAGCCCAACATGAAGGCCACCACCAAGGACAACCTGGCATGGCGTGTTGACTGCGAGTTCGGCGCCACTGCCGGCAAGTTTGATCTGGCCAAGTGCGCCAAGAAGAACGGCCTGGACGCCATCCACGACACCGTTCACGAGATGGCCCGGGACGAGGCCCGTCACGGCAAGGCTCTGAAGGGCCTGCTGGAGCGCTACTTTCGCTGAGCGGGAGAAACCTTCGGAAGACCCCGTGGCGCTGCGCAACCTGACCTACGGTTTGTTTGTGATTACCGCCAGGGAGTCTGACAAAGATAACGGCCACATTGCCAATACCGCGTTCCAGGTGGGAGCCAATCCCACCAGGATTGCAATTTCCGTCCAGACGGGCAACCTGAACAAGGAGCTGATCGAGAAGGGCGGGAAGTTCAATGTCAGTGTGCTGACCGAGAGCGTTCCCTTCGAGACCATCCGGCACTTCGGTATGCAGTCCGGACGGGATGTGGACAAGTTCGCCGATTTCAAAGCAGTGGAGCGCAGCCACAACGGCCTTTACTACCTGACGGAGAACGTGAATGCCATGTTCTCCTGCGAGGTCAAGGAAAAATTTGACCTGGGCAGCCACATGCTCTTCATTGGCGAGGTTACCGAATCCAAGGTCCTGGGCGACGGCGCCCCCTGCACCTACGCCTACTACCACAAGGCCATCCGGCCCAAGGTTTGACGCCTGTTTGCAGGTCGCTTAAAAAACAAGTTTTTGATACGATAGGGGAGCCGTGTGCTCCCCTGAGAAAAAAGGAGAAAAACGATGAAGTACGTTTGCAATGTGTGTGGCTGGGTCTATGACGAGGAAGAGACCGGTGTGAAGTGGGAAGACCTTCCCGAGGATTTTGCCTGCGAGCTGTGCGGTGTTGGCAAGGAAGATTTCAGCCCTGAGGAGTAACCGCCATGAAGATTCGTATTAACAAGGATGTTGTGGAGTTCACTCCTGAGCACGCCGCGGAAGCTGCGGAACTGGAAGCCCTGTGGGTGAAGATGGGCAACTGCGTCGGCGGGAACAAAACCCTGTCTCCCATCGGTGTCTATATCCCCAGTGAGAACAAGACCGCCGTGTTCCATATCGACGGCCTGTCTGAGCAGGAGGCCAAGGAGATTCCGGTCATCCGGGCTCCTTATGACACTGACGTTTACTGCGTCACCTGCAACAAGACCCAGCACGTCAAGGCCGGCGAGCCCATTCCCTTCTGCTGCGGCAGACTGATGGAGATTCTGGACTAAGCGAATAGGAAAAGAGGAAGCGGTGAAATGCCGCTTCCTTTTTTTGGTGCGCCCGGTGAGCGCACGTTCATAGGGTGAAAGTCCCGAAGTCGCCCGGCAGCGGGAAGACTAAGGAAAGAAAGTGGCGAGACCAATTGCCAGCCTCCTACCCGATTATCGTTTTTGTAATTTTGGGAGAGCAACACACTCTTTCATGCAGGATGTGATTTTCCCTGCTCAGAAACCCTGTTCATTTTGATATTGAGCGAAACGCAAGGATTATCATGGTTGCGTATTCATACAGGACATGATATAATAACCGAATAAAGTGAAAAACAAAAAGCCTTTCCAATAAGGGGGACGCATGAGAATGGATCAAGAAATGACGCCATTAAACGATAGAAATGCAGACCAGGCAGTATCCTCTCTAAGCAATACGTTTTACGCCTATAAAGCGATGGCCATTGTGTTTGTGGCGATGATGCACTGCGTCTATACCACAAGACCCGTTTCGCGGGCAGCGGGGGCCTTCGGCCTTCTGGGCGTTCCGATTTTCTTTTTTACAGCAGGCTTTTTCTTTGACAGGCGGGAAAGTACAAAAGTCTTTTGGAAAAAGAAAATGAAGTCCATTGTGATTCCGTGGATTTTATATGGAACCCTGCTGTATCTCTTTGCCTGTGCGCTTAACAATTTCTCGAAAGTTGAGCTTCCTTTTTCGAAATGGATTTTTGGTAATGGATCATGGCTGTATTTTGTGCCGGTTTTAATTCAGTGCTTTATCTTATTCAGGATATGTGATAACAAATGGTTTGACAGGGTTGTTTTCCTGCTGTTTATTCTGTCCAACGTCCTTTGCGTGTGTGGTATTATTGAAGATTTGCCTTGGTATTCCCAGTATCAAATGGTGTTTAACTGGTGCGGCTTTTTCCAGCTGGGAATGCTTGCCAGAAAGAACATATTGACTGTGATGAAGCTTTTGAACCAGAAACCGGTAAAAGCTGCCGCAGTGGGGCTATGGATTCTGTCAGCGATTTATTACTTTACAACAGATTACGCTGGATATTGGTCCCCCGTTGCATTGGTTCATGAGCTTTTGGGCATTGTCGCATTTTTTGTTATTGCCGATACTTGTCTGAATAAAGTCAATTTGCTGGTGGATATCGGAAGGAATACCTATGTCATTTTTTTCCTGCATATGCAGTTCGGCATTCCCACGGTGAGACGGATTTTTACGCCGTTGGGCATCATGAAGCATGAATGGCTGCTGTTTCTGCTTCAACCTGCATCCATTGTCCTTTCTGTGTATGCGGGAATCAAAGCGGTGCAATGGATATCGAAAAAACTCGGCCTGGAAAAAATCACGCGGGTTTTCAGAATTTAGGATGTGTGTTCGTCCTCAGAGCGTAGAATGGGATATTGGAATATCAACGGCATGAATGCTCATAAAAAAGAATCGGGGGGCGGAATTTTCCGCCCCCTCTTTTGGTATGAAGAAAATGCCCACCCGAATGGGGTGGGCATCAGACCGTCGAGAAACCCCAGTTTTGTGTCAAGCAAAACTGGTGTTTTGAATCGATTTTGGACAAAAATAGAGGAAATATAAGGATTTGCAAAAGGATGTGGGTATCTT
>JALFGI010000223.1 GCA_022777455.1 Clostridiales bacterium
TGCCACGGCAACATCTGCCGCAGCCCCATGGGGGAGTATATTTTGAAGGATATGGTTCGCAAGGTCGGGCGGGAAGGGGAGTTTGAGATTGACTCTGCGGCTGTGAGCCGGGAGGAGATTGGGAATCCTGTGTATCCGCCGGCGCGGCGGGAGCTGGAGGCCCATGGGGTGTTCTGCGGGGGGCACCGGGCCCGGCAGGTCAATATGGAGGATTACCGGCATTTTGACCGGATTTACTATATGGATGCCAGCAACGCCCGGTATCTGTCCCGGCTGCTGCCTCATGACCCGGAGAAAATCCGCCCGCTGCTTGGGCGGGATGTGGCGGACCCCTGGTACACCGGAAACTTCCGGCGGACCTGGGAGGATATTGTGGAAGGCTGCGAGGCCATTTTGGAGGAGTTCAAATGAATCGGGAAAAACTGGAGCAGGGGCTTTCTCAGCTGCCGCTGTACATCTATTTCTTTATGGAGCCGGAGAAACTGGAGTTTTCGGACCGGGTGCGCTGGATCTGCGAGCATGAGTGCGCCCAGTACGGCCAATCCTGGGCCTGCCCTCCCGGTGTGGGGACGGTGGAAGCCTGCCGGGCTCACTGCCTGGAATACAACCGGTGTCTGGTGATCTCCACGGTGACGGAGGTGGCGGACATTGCCGACATTGATGAAACCCTGTCCACCCGGGCTGATCATGAGCAGATCACCGACCAGGTGGCGGATTTGCTCCGGGAATGCGGCGCCGAACCCTTTGTGCTGTCTACCGAGTCCTGCGCCATCTGTCCCCGGTGCGCCATCCTGGACGGAAAGCTCTGCCGGTTCCCGGAAAGGATGCACCCCTGTGTGGAAAGTCAGGGCATCAATGTGATTCCGGTGCTGGAGGAAAACGGGATGGATTTTCAATACGGCCAGAATATTGTGACTTGGATTTCCATGCTGCTTTACAAGGAGTAGCAATTTCCGAAAACGTTTTCACATCCCGGGAAGCCTGCTTTGTGTCGCTATTTGTCATAATTCACAAGGAAGCAATCTGTGCCAATTGCCAATTTATGAATTATTGCAGAAAAATTTCGGAAAAAGGTTTGCATTTTTTAGAATGACATGTTATACTATCTGGGCGTTAGACAGTATGAATGAAAAATGCACTTGTCAAAGCGAAAATGAAACACGTTAGAAATCTGGAAAGGGGTATTATCCATGTCTCACAAGTACGTTTACCTGTTTACTGAGGGCAACGGAAAAATGCGGGAGCTCCTGGGCGGAAAAGGCGCCAATCTGGCCGAAATGACCAACATCGGTTTGCCTGTTCCCCAGGGCTTTACTATTTCTACCGAAGCCTGTACCAAATATTATGAGGATGGGCAGAAGATCAACGACGAAATCATGTCCCAGATCATGGAATATGTGGACAAGATGGAGAAAATCAATGGCAAGAAGTTCGGTTCTCTGGAAAATCCTTTGCTGGTTTCCGTCCGTTCCGGCGCACGGGCTTCCATGCCCGGCATGATGGATACCATCCTGAACCTGGGCCTGAACGATGATGTGGTGGAAGCCATGATCAAGGGCAATCCCGATCCCAACTTTGCCCGTTTTGTGTGGGACTCCTACCGCCGCTTTATCCAGATGTTCTCCGATGTGGTCATGGAGGTGGGCAAGAAGTACTTCGAGCAGCTCATCGACCAGATGAAGGAGAAGAAGGGCGTCAAGTTTGACGTGGAGCTCACCGCTGATGACCTGAAGGAGCTGGCCGGCCAGTTCAAGGCCGAGTACAAGGCCAAGCTGGGCACCGATTTCCCCAGCGACCCCAAGGTTCAGCTGTACGAAGCCATCCGTGCCGTGTTCCGCTCCTGGGACAATCCCCGTGCCAATGTTTACCGTCGTGACAACGACATTCCTTATTCCTGGGGCACTGCCGTCAACGTCATGCCCATGGTGTTCGGCAACCTGAACGACAATTCCGGTACCGGCGTCGCCTTTACCCGCGACCCCGCCACCGGCGAGAAGAAGCTGATGGGCGAGTTCCTGGTCAATGCCCAGGGCGAGGACGTGGTGGCCGGTGTCCGTACTCCCATGCCCATTGCCCAGATGGCCGAGCAGTTCCCCGAGGCTTACAACCAGTTCGTCAAGGTCTGCGCCCTGCTGGAAGACCACTACCGGGATATGCAGGACATGGAGTTCACCGTGGAGAACGGCAAGCTCTATATGCTCCAGACCCGTAACGGCAAGCGTACGGCAAAGGCCGCGCTGAAGATCGCCTGCGACCTGATCGACGAGGGCATGATCGACGAGAAGAAGGCTGTGGCCATGATCGATCCCCGGAACCTGGACACCCTGCTGCATCCCCAGTTTGATGCCAAGGCGCTGAAGGCCGCTACCCCCATCGGCAAGGGCCTGGGCGCTTCCCCCGGAGCCGCCTGCGGCAAGATCGTCTTTACCGCGGAAGACGCCGAGGAGTGGGCCGCCCGTCATGAGAAGGTGGTTCTGGTCCGTCTGGAGACCTCTCCCGAGGACATCACCGGTATGAAGGTTGCCCAGGGCATCCTCACCGTGCGGGGCGGCATGACCTCTCACGCTGCCGTTGTGGCCCGTGGCATGGGCTCCTGCTGTGTCTCCGGCTGCGGCGATATCGTTATGGACGAGGAAACCACGCAGTTCACTCTGGGGGGCAAGACCTTCCATGAGGGTGACTATATTTCCATCGACGGCTCCACCGGCAACATCTATGACGGAATCATCCCCACTGTGGACGCCG
>JALFGI010000158.1 GCA_022777455.1 Clostridiales bacterium
TGTGATGATGTCCATTGCCGACAACTGGAGCAACAGCAAGCGCGCCCGGCTCCACGAGCGGAAGGCCTACTACATCTCCGCAGAGTACCTGATCGGCCGGCTGGTGTATTCCAACCTGTACAATCTGGGCATCCTGGACGAGATGAAGCAGCTCTTCGCCTCCCGGGGCGTGGACCTGGCCGTGCTGGAAGACATCGAGGATGCCGCTCTGGGCAACGGCGGTCTGGGCCGCCTGGCTGCCTGCTTCCTGGATTCCGCCGCTTCCACCAACATTCCTCTGTCCGGCTATGGCCTGCGGTATAAGTACGGCCTGTTCAAGCAGAGCTTCGATGCCGAGGGCAGCCAGAAGGAAGCCGCCGACGACTGGAGCAAGTACGGCGATCCCTGGTCCTACCGCCGCTACAACCACACCGTGAAGATCAAGTTCCCCGACCACACCGTGCTGGCTGTGCCCTACGATGTGCCTGTGATCGGCTACGGTACCAACAACATCAACACCCTGCGCCTGTGGCAGTGCGAGCCCGAAACGCCCCTGGACTTTAATGCGTTCAATGATCAGGATTACGCCCGGGCTCTGGCCGAGAAGAACAAGGCCGAGGACATCACCCGGGTCCTGTACCCCAACGACTCCACCTGGGAGGGCAAGCGGCTGAGAATCAAGCAGCAGTATGTGCTGTCCTCCGCTTCCCTGCAGGACATGATGCGCACCTTCAAGACGGCCCATGGCAATGACCTGTCCCACTTCGCGGACTTCTATGCCGTGCAGCTCAACGATACCCATCCCGCCATGTCCATCCCCGAACTGATCCGCCTGCTGATGCTGGAGGGCATGGACTTTGAGCAGAGCTTCAGCATTGCCCAGCGCACCTTCTCCTATACCAACCACACCGTTATGAGCGAGGCTCTGGAAAAGTGGCCTCTGGACCTGCTGCGCAGCGTGGTGCCCGAAATCGTGGACATCATTGTCCGCATTGACGAGCGGCTGAAGCGGGAGAACCCCAACCTGTTCATTGTGAAGGACAACACGGCCCACATGGCAAATCTGTCCATCTATGTGGGTTCTTATGTCAACGGCGTGGCTGCCATCCACACCCAGATCCTGAAGGACGACTGCTTCAAGGATTGGTACCATATGTTCCCCCAGCGCTTCCAGAACAAGACCAACGGCGTGACCCCCCGCCGGTGGATGGGCCTGTGCAACCCCGAGCTGACCCAGCTGATCAAGTACCGGGTGGGCGGCGACTTCCTGAAGGATATGGATAAGCTGGCCAAGCTGAAGCCCATGATCGACGACGACATGGTCCGTCAGTTCAACGCCGTCAAGCGCACCAAAAAGGAGCAGCTGTGCAAGGTCATCGCCGAACATGAGGGTGTGCAGCTGAACCCCGACTTTGTTTTTGACGTGCAGGTCAAGCGTCTGCACGAGTACAAGCGCCAGCTGATGAACGCCCTGTCCATTGTGGATATTTACTTCCGCCTGAAGAACGGCGAGCTGCCCAATTTCCAGCCCACTGCCTTCATCTTCGGCGCCAAGTCCGCTCCCGGCTACGCCCGGGCCAAGGCCATCATCCGCTACATCAACCGGATTGCCCGGATGATCAACAACGACCCCGCCGTGGCCGACAAGCTGAAGGTGGTGTTCGTACAGAACTACAACTGCTCCTACGCTGAGCACATCATCCCCGCCGCCGATATTTCCGAGCAGATCTCTCCTGCGGGCACCGAAGCCTCCGGCACCGGCAACATGAAGCTGATGCTCAACGGCGCTGTGACCCTGGGCACCCTGGACGGCGCCAATGTGGAGATTGCCCAGGAGGCCGGCAAGGAGAACGAGTATATCTTCGGCCACACCGTGGAGCAGATCAACGCCTGCAAGGACAGCTACCATGCCCGGGGGATCTACGACAGCAATCCCTACCTGCACCGGGCCATCGATACCCTGGTGGACGGTACCGTTCCCACCGACGATGCCCAGCGTGAGCTGTACCATGCTCTGCTGGACGGCGCTTCCTGGCACAAGGCCGACCACTACTTCGTCCTGCTGGACTACGCTTCCTACATCGACACCAAGCTGAAGGCCAACGCCGACTATGCCGACCGCCTGAACTTCGGCCGCAAGTGCCTGATGAACATCGCCAGCGGCGCCAAGTTCTCCTCCGACCGGACCATCCGTCAGTACGCCGAGGAAATCTGGCACATCCAGCCCACCCAGTATTGATATCTTCCATTTCCGACTGCCCCCAAAAGGGGCAGTCGTTTTATATTGATTTTCTGATTGCTTTTAGCTATCAAATGCGGTATACTATGTACAAAGCATTTGAAAGTGAGGGACTTTTATGGCAAGATCATCCACAAGAACCGCCAATATTTTTACACGGGTAGACCCGGAAACCAAAGAACAGGCAGAATCCATTTTGAACCAGCTGGGGATTCCCATGTCCAACGCCATCGGTATGTTTTTGAAGCAGGTGGTCTTGTGCCGGGGCATCCCCTTTGAAATGAAGCTCCCGGCCTCTGCTCCTCTGGCCATCGGGAATCTGACAAAGGAACAGCTTGATCGGGAGCTGGAAAAGGGAATGGAGGATATCCAGTCCGGTCGTGTCCAGCCCGCAGATATGGTTGAGGCGGAAATGCGCAGGTTATACGGAGTATGAACGTTGTATATACCCACCGCGCGCAGAACGATCTGCACGATATCTACGAGTATATTGCTTTTACCCTCCTGTCACCGGAAAACGCTGCAAGTACAGTCAGGAGAATCATCGAAACGGTACGTTCTTTGGAACAGTTGCCGGAAAGGAATCCCCTCTATGGGGATGAGCCTTGGCGCAGCAGGGGCCTTCGGTTCGCAGCGACGCGTAACTATCTGATTTTTTATATGGTGGATTCAGCTGCACAAACCGTATCCGTTGCAAGAATCCTGTACGGAGGCAGAAATATCCAAAATCAGCTCGATCAAATCGACGACTGATACAACCCATTACATGGATGGAACGGCTTTGTTTCTACATTTATCTGGTATAAATTAACAAAATTTTGAGATTTCTTTTGACAAATCCAACACAGCCATTTATAATAGCAGTGACTGCGCATATATCATACAACCGAATACTTGATAAAAAAAGGACGGAATGCAATATGTATAAAATCGTTCGTAAAAAGGAGCTGAACTCCGCCGTTACCCTGATGGACATCGAAGCCCCCTTCGTTGCCAAAAAGGCCAAGGCAGGCCAGTTCATCATTTTCCGCGTGGACGAGCAGGGCGAGCGCGTGCCTCTGACCATCGCCGGTTACGACCGGGAGAAGGGCACCGTCACCATCATCTTCCAGAAGGTCGGCTTCTCCACCAACGCTCTGGGTGCTCTGAATGAGGGCGACTACATCCGCGACTTCGTCGGCCCCCTGGGCCGTCCCACCGATGTGGAGAACAAGAAGCGGGTGTGTGTGGTCGGCGGCGGCGTGGGCTGCGCCATTGCCCTGCCCGCAGCCAAGGCTTTCCTGGAGGCCGGTGCCATCGTGGACGTGATCATCGGCTTCCGCTCCAAGGATATCGTGATCCTGGAGGAAGAGTTCAAGGAAGCCTCCACCAACCTGTACCTGATGACCGACGACGGCTCCTACGGCGAGAAGGGCTTCGGCACTGTGAAGCTGCAGCAGCTGCTGGAGAGCGGCATCCAGTATGACGAGGTGCTGGCCATCGGACCTGTGCCCATGATGAAGTTCGTCTGCAAGACCACCGAGCCCTTCGGTGTGCATACCGTGGTGTCCCTGAACCCCATCATGGTGGACGGCACCGGTATGTGCGGCGGCTGCCGCGTCACCGTGGGCGGCGAGACCAAGTTCGCCTGCGTGGACGGCCCCGAGTTCGACGGCCACAAGGTGGACTTTGCTGAGCTGATGAGCCGCAACGTGACCTACCGGGAACGGGAAGCCGAAGTTGCCAAGGACCATGTCTGCCGCATGGACGCCATGGGCAAGGCCCTGATTAAGTAAGGAGGAAAACCGAAATGGCGAATATGACTCTTGTAAAAACGCCCATGCCCGAGCAGGATCCCAAGGTCCGTGCCCGGAACTTTAAGGAAGTCGCCCTGGGCTATACTCCCGAGATGGCCATGGAAGAGGCCGGCCGCTGCCTGAACTGCAAGAACCCCAAGTGCGTGGAAGGCTGCCCCGTGAACGTGCGCATTCCCGAATTCATTTCCAAGGTGGCCGAGGGTGACTTCAAGGCCGCCTATGAGATCATCACCTCCACCAACGCCCTGCCCGCCCTGTCCGGCCGGGTGTGTCCCCAGGAGACCCAGTGTGAAGCCCGCTGCGTCCGGGGCATCAAGGGCGAGCCTGTGGCCATCGGCCGCCTGGAGCGGTTCGTGGCTGACTGGTACCGGGAAAACGTCAACGCCATGCCCGAGAAGGCCGAGTCCAACGGCAAGAAGGTGGCTGTGGTTGGCTCCGGCCCTGCCGGTCTGACCTGCGCCTCCGACCTGGCCAAGAAGGGCTATCAGGTCTCTCTGTTCGAGGCCCTGCACACCGCCGGCGGCGTGCTGGTTTACGGCATCCCCGAGTTCCGTCTGCCCAAGGCCATCGTGGCCAACGAGGTCAGCAAGCTGGAGGCCCAGGGTGTTGAAGTCATGACCAACATGGTCATCGGCCGGGTGCTCACCATCGACGAGCTGTTCGAGATGGGCTATCAGGCCGTGTTCGTGGGCTCCGGCGCCGGCCTGCCCATGTTCATGCACATCCCCGGCGAGTCCCTGAAGGGCGTGATGTCCGCCAACGAGTACCTGACCCGCACCAATCTGATGAAGGCCTACGACGAAAATTCCGACACCCCCGTCATCCAGTCCAAGGCAGTGGCGGTTGTGGGCGGCGGCAACGTGGCCATGGACGGCGCCCGCTGCGCCATGCGTCTGGGCGCTGACCATGTTTACATTGTCTACCGCCGGGGCGAGGCCGAAATGCCCGCCCGGAAGGAAGAGCAGCACCACGCCAAGGAAGAGGGCATCGAGTTCAAGACCCTGTGCAACCCCGTGGAGATCATCGGCGACGAGAACGGCCGTGTCTGCGGCATGAAGTGCGTGCGCATGGAGCTGGGTGAGCCCGATGCTTCCGGCCGCCGCCGTCCCGTGGAGGTTCCCGGCAGCGAGTTCGTGCTGGATGTGGATACCGTCATCATGGCTCTGGGCACCAGCCCCAACCCCCTGATCCGCTCCACCACCCCCGGCCTGGACACCAACCGCAAGGGCTGCCTGGTGGTTGACGAGAATGTCATGACCACCCGTGAGGGCGTGTTCGCCGGCGGCGATGCCGTTACCGGCGCTGCCACCGTCATCCTGGCCATGGGCGCCGGCAAGAAGGGCGCTGCCGCCATCGACGCTTATCTGAGCAAATAAATCTTCCATATCAGAATCAGCCAGCGCTCCGGCGCTGGCTGATTTGATTTTTATCATTCTATTGCCTTGTTCCTTCGGAGTGTCGCTTTCAGGAAGACCAAGGTATCGGACAAAATTTTGACCTCTGTCGGGTCGCAGTCTTCAATGAGCTCCGTCAGCCAATTTTCGCAGATTGGTTTGGCTGCTTTTACTTCTCTGCACAATAGTTCATCGGCGGAACAATCCAGTGCGTTGAGCAGCGCGATGAACACTTCAAAGCTGGGGACGGTGGTTCCACCCTCAATGTGGCTCATATGGCTGGGCCCCACACCAATCAATTCGGAAAGCTTTTCCTGTGTGAAACCCCGCGCCATCCGCTTTTGCCTGATTCGTTGTCCGATATCAACATAGTCTATTGCCATAATAACACCTCTGCATTGTAGTACAGGTGTATTGTAAATACAGAAAGTATGTGTTAAAATGACTTAATAATACATCTGTGTTTTTAATACAGAATGGGGGAAAAAGGATGGCATACAAACGAAAAGAAGATGAGCACCCGGAAGAAATTCTTACTCCCAGTTACCATGGCAGGCTGTGCCGCCATAATGGGGATGATCCCAATTACGAAATTGCCTGTGATGAATGCGATTTCTTCCTGGCGTGCTTTCCGGAATTGGAGACAGGCCCGGTCTATAATTTGGAAGATCTGATGCAATGAACTTCCTCGGCTGAGTGATGGTCAAATATTCAGGATTTTCAAAGCCGCTGTCATTTCTGATGGCTGCAAGCTATGGTTCCTTTCGATACTTTTCCACCAGTGCGTTGAATTCATTCACATACTGATCAAGCCTCTTTTGGTGCTGGGGCAGGTCCAAACCGGGCTTGCGGTAGCCGCAGACGCGGACATCGTTGAGAATGGCATCAGCGGTGTTGTAAGGGCCCAGGCTGTTTCCTGCCAGATGGGGGAAGTTTGCCACCAAGCGGGCAATCTCCTCCGTGGTCAGCATTCCGGGGTCAAAGTCAAACCGTTCCAGCTTGGAGGCTTGCTTCAAGAAATCCATTTTGGTGTCCGTGACACGGATGTTTCTCAGTACCAGATGTCGCAGCATTGGCATCCGGCCAAACATATCCAACTGCTCCATGGGACAGCGTGTATCGCCAGTGACGCAGAATCGCACCCTTTCCAAGGTGGGTGAAGTGGCCAGAAGCTGGGGATTGCGGGTGATTTTTTTGCAGTCCATCAGCTCCAGTGCGTTCAGAGCGGTGTTCCGCGAGAAATTCCACAACTTGTCCGTGCCGGTATTCCAGTAGATGTCCACCTGTTCCAGCTTTGTCAAATCCTCCAGCGGTGAAAAATCCTGGATTTTCTGGCATTTGAAGAAATAGAGATAGCGGTAGGTGCTGCCATAGTGGGATACGAAGTGCTCCAGGCTTTTCTGATTCATGCCGGTGATTTGCAAGATTTCCGGATGCTTGCCTGTTGCCATTTCATAGTCCACATCCTCCGGGGTCATGCAGCAGGGGGAGAGGGCGGTGCTTTTGATGTTTTCCGAGCGGGAAACGAAAAGCTGCTTGGGCGTATCCTCTGTATGAATAAAGAACTCGTCTGATTGGGCCATGGTCTGCCTCCTGTTTTTGTTTTATCATATCACAAGCGACTGGGTTTGTGTAGCGGCAAAAGGATTGCATTTTGTCGGAAAATATACTATACTGGTCCCATTCGAGAAAGAGAGGGAGCGCCTATGGAACAGCTGCGGCCGCTGTTTGACCGTTACGACAGACTGCTGATTTTTGACACCGAGACCACCGGACTGGATTTTGTCCATGACGAAATCATCCAGTTTTCCGCCGTTTCGGTGGAATGCTCCCAGGATAACGTAAAGGTGGCGGAGGAATACGACCGGCTGCTGCTTCTGGCCCACGGGAAGCAGGTGCCACCCGAGATTACCCGCCTCACCGGCATCACCACCGAAGAAATTGCCGAACATGGCATTTCCAGAGCCCAGGCCTGCCGGGAGATCGGGGCGCTGATTTCCGGCAATACCCTGCTGGTGGCCTATAATGCCCACTTTGACCTGAGTTTCCTGTTCTACCTGTTTTCCGCCCACGGCGATCCCGGGTGCCTGAAGGGGAAGGACAAGCTGGACCTGCTCACCGTCTACCGGGACCGGCGGGATTACCCCCATCGGCTCAGCAGCGCCATCGAGGCCTACGGATTGCAGGACAAGGTGCGCAACTCCCACCGGGCGGATCAGGACGCCCTGGCCACGGTGTATGTGATGGACGCCATGGCCGCCGAACGGGATGACCTGATGAATTATGTCAACCTGTTTGGCTATATCCCCAAATACGGCCCGCCCCGCCGCCCCATCCGCTCCGTCACCTACCGCCCCCAGCCCTACCACAGCCTGGGACCGCTGTATGAGAACATTGGATGATCGATTTGAGGTAATCATTATGGTAAATCAAAACGCCTATCAACTGGGAGCGAACCGCTCCTGCATTCGGGATTTGTTTGAATACGGCCGCCAGCGGGCGGCGATTGTGGGGGAGGAAAAGGTCTACGACTATTCCCTGGGCAACCCCTCCATTCCCTCTCCCGCCGCGGTGGATGAGGCGGTGCGGCAGATTCTGCTGGACACCCCCACCTTGCAGGTCCATGGCTATACCAGCGCCGTGGGCGATCTGGCCACCCGTCAGGCCATTGCCGACGATTTGAACCAGCGCTACAACGCCGGCTGCCGGGCGGAGGATTTCTTCATTGGCTGCGGTGCAGCCCCGGAGCTGGTGGCGGTGTTCCGTGCTCTGGCGGTGCCCGGAGGAGAACTGCTGGCCATCGCCCCCTACTTTCCGGAGTACAAGCCCTTCGCGGAGGAAGCGGGCTTGCGCTTCAAGGTGGTGCCCCCGGATGTGCCCCATTTTCAAATCAAGCTGGAGGCCGTGGAGTCCATGCTCACGGAGCATACCCAGGCAGTGCTGGTGAATTCCCCCAACAATCCCTCCGGCGTGGTGTACACCCGGCAGACCCTCCAGGCCCTGGCAGAGCTCCTCACCCGGAAGAGTGAGGCGTACGGCCACCCCATCTATATCATCTCCGACGAACCCTACCGGGAGCTGGCCTACGGGGTGGAGGTGCCCTTTGTGCCCACCATCTACCCCCACACCATCGTGTGCTACTCCTACTCCAAGTCCCTGTCCCTGCCTGGGGAGCGGATCGGCTACATCTATGTGCCCCAGGCCGCTGCCGAGAGCCCTGCTCTGTACGCCGCCGTGGCAGGCGCCGCCCGAAGCGCGGGTCATGTGTGCGCCCCCAGCCTGTGGCAGAAGGTGATTGCTCGGTGTGCGAATTTGCGGCCGGACCTGGAGGCCTACGACCGCAACCGCCGGGCCCTGTATGAAGGCCTGACCCAGATGGGCTACGAAATGGCCAAGCCCGACGGCGCCTTCTACCTGTTCATCAAGGCCCCCGGCGGGGATGCCAACGCTTTCTCCGAAAAGGCCAAGCAGCACGATTTGCTCCTGGTTCCCGGCGACGGCTTCGGCTGCCCCGGATATTTCCGCATCTGCTACTGCGTGAGTTTCGAAATGATTCAGCGCAGCCTGCCGGTATTCCGGGCGCTGCTAGACGAATAATAATTTGTTTAGATGAATGGTATCGGGTGCCGATTTTTGCCCAGCCACTGTAGGGGAGGCTCGCAGCCTCCCGCGCGGTACAAACCCGCGATGATGAATCGGGTTGGGCGAATTCGTACAATGCCCAACATATTACCATTCAACCAAGCACTCAGGCATCGTTACCTGGCGGGAGGCTACGAGCCTCCCCTACAGATGGCGTTGCAATCAATTCCAATTTACCTGTCTTCCCTCCCCAATGCCGGGGAGGGAAATTTTTTTGTCAGGCCACTATCTTTTTGCCGGGGTCATTCGTTATACTGATTGAAAGCGCTTTTGAAATACAATGGAAGGGAGGGAAAACCGTGGACAATGATTTTTTGCTGCTGCACCGGATGCGCCAGGGGGACGAAACGGCCATTGAGGAATTCGTCCGCAAGTATTATCCGCTGATTCTCCGGTACTGCCGGCTCCACCTGTGGGATGCCGGGGAGGCGGAGGACGTGACCCAGGAAGTCTTTGCCCGGTTTTTCCGAACCCTGCCCCAATACCAGCATTACGGCAAGGCGGCAAACTACCTGTACGTCATCGCCGGGAATCTCTGCCGGGACAGTTATAAGAAAATCCGGCCCCTGCCTCTGGAGGAGGTGCCGGAGGAATCCTGGGAACAGACACCGGAGCTGGACAGGCGGATGGACGTGCGCCGGGCTCTGGATAGCCTGCCCCCGGAACTGCGGGAGGCGGCGGTGCTGTATTATTACCAGGAGCTGCCCCAATTAAGCATTGCGAAAATCCTGGGCATCAGCCTCCCGCTGGTGAAATACCGCATCCGCCGGGCCAAGGGGCTGTTGGCACTGTATTGGGGAACCTCTGACGAAATCGTCTGCGGCTGAGCGCCGGGACTTTTGCCCCATCCGTGCAGTACCAAAATTGGGAAATACACAAAGTATTCCCTCAATTTTGGTACTTTCGGCTGAGCCAAAATCCCTCACCGTCAGCTCTTGCCGATTTCATCAGAGCTTCCCCAGGGAAAGGAGGAACCCATATGAAACAGCAATTCATTTTTGACGACGGCTATGACGAAGAAAAGCTGCTTCAGACCATCGCCGTCTCAAAGCGTGCCTTTCTGGAAGGAGAGCAGGAAAGGCCGGTGTCCCGGTTGGAATTTCTGTATCAGCAGAGCCGGTATGTGAAAAAACGTTGGTGGCTGCTCCAGGGGCTGCTGCTGGCGGCGGTTTGTCTGTTGCTTTGTCAGGCGGAGACGGACTACGGTATTCGCCGGTGCTTAGGGTTGGCGGGGCCGCTGCTGGCGGTACTGGTGCTGCCGGAACTGTGGAAGAACCGGAGCTGTGACGCCCTGGAGGTGGAGTGCACCACGCTCTATACCCTGCGCTCCATCTATTCCGCTCGGCTGGTTCTGTTTGCCGGGGTGGACCTGGTGCTGCTGTCGCTGTTCTTTGCCGGGGCCTCGGTGCTCACCCGGGTGACGGTGTGGGAGATGCTGATCCAGTTTCTGCTGCCCTTCAACGTCACCAGCATGATCTGCTTGGGCACGCTCTATAGCCCCAGAGTCAAATCCCAGAACCTTTCCATGGTGCTGTGCCTTCTGTGGGCGGCGGTGTGGCTGCTGGTGATGGAAAACAACGAGTTTTACAACGCCATTTCCGCTCCCATGTGGACGGCGGCTCTGGCCGGCTCCTTCTGCGGCCTGGGTTATGCCGCCCTTCGGGGGCAGCGGAACTGGAACATGAATGTGGAGGCAAAGCCTGTATGGAATTAAAAATAACCGATCTGACCAAGGAATTCTCCGGCACCCGGGCGGTGGATTCCGTGAATGAAACCCTGGGCCGGGGGGTGTACGGCCTGCTGGGTGTGAACGGGGCGGGAAAAACCACCCTGATGCGGATGCTCACCACCCTGCTCCAGCCCACCTCCGGCTCTGTTTTCTGGGACGGGGAGGACATCTTCGCCATGGAGGGGCGGTTCCGGAATCTGCTGGGTTACCTGCCCCAGGATTTCGGGTTCTATCCCAATTTCACCGTTGGAGAGTATCTCCTGTATATTGCCTCCATCAAGGGCCTGCGCCCGGCGGTGGCGAAGCAGCGGGTGAAGGAGCTGCTGAGCCAGGTGGGGCTGAGCAAGGCCAGAAATAAAAAGATGAAAAATCTCTCCGGGGGCATGAAACGCCGGGCGGGGATCGCCCAGGCCATGCTCAATGACCCCAAGCTGCTGATCCTGGATGAGCCCACCGCCGGCCTGGACCCCAACGAACGGATTCGGTTCCGCAATCTCATCAGCGAGCTGGCGGAGGACCGGGTGGTGCTGCTGAGCACCCACATTGTCTCCGATGTGGAGTACATCGCAGGAAAGATTTTCCTGATGAAGGACGGGCGCATCGCCGTCTCCGGCACCGCCCAGGAGCTCATCGCTTCCATGCCGGAGCAGGTGTGGGTGTGCCAGGTACCCAAGGCGAGAATCGATGCTTATCTGAAGTCGCTGAAAGTCTCCAATGTGAAAACCACCCCGGAGGGCGCGGAGCTGCGCATCGTCTCGGCGGAGCAGCCCACCGACGACGCTGTCCGGGTGCAGCCCACCCTGGAGGATGTGTTCCTCAGCTATTTTGGTCAGAGAGGAGGCGAAGATAATGCTTCGCTTTGAATTAAAAAAGGTGCTGGGCAGCACCGGCGGAAAGATTGCCGCCCTGCTGCTGGCAATGGCGGTAGCACTGGCCTGCTGGATGTGCATCAGTGATGTGTGCTGGGTCAACGAACAGGGGGAGGAAGAACAGGGCCTTGCTGCCATTGCCAAGCTTCGGGATGCCCAAAAGCAGTGGGCTGGGGTGCTGGATACCCCCCGACTGGAGGAAATCATCCGGGAAAATCAGCGCATTTGCGCCACCCCGGAGGCCCAGTCCAAGGATTATCAGAAAAATGATATCGCCTACGGCTGGAAACTGGGCATCCGCCCGGTGCTGGATATGATGAACTACGCCTATTCCAGGGATTTCCAGGAGTACGACTGGTACTGCAATGAATCCGTCACAGTCGACCAAGCGGGGGACTTCTACCCCAACCGCACCAGGCTGATGAAGGCCTGGCTGCTGGACGAAACCGGCTCCGCCCAATATCTCTTCAACGAAAACGAGCAGAATTACCTGATCGAACAGTATGAAACCCTGGAGACACCCTTCTATGTGGACTACACCGAGGGCTGGACCCAGCTATTATACAATTCTCCCTTTGTCATCATGATGGCGGCGCTGATTCTGGGCTTTCTGTCCAGCGGGATTTTCGCAGGAGAATACCGGTGGAGGGCCGACCCGGTGTTTTTCAGCGCCAAGCATGGCCGGGACAGGGCGGTGTGGGCCAAAATCGGAGCGGGCTTTTGGATGGTGACGGGACTGTACTGGGCCAGCGTTCTGGTGTACAGCCTGGTGACCCTGGGGGTGCTGGGCTTCGACGGCGGCAGCTGTCCCCTGCAAACGGATATGTGGAAGAGCTTCTACCACCTGACGCTTTGGCAGACTTGGCTGCTCACGGCGGTGGGCGGCTACATCGGCAATCTGTTTTTTGTCTTCCTCACCATGTGGGTTTCTGCCAGAACCCGCAGCGCGGTGTTTGCCAGCTCGGTACCCTTCCTGCTGGTGTTCCTCCCCACCTTCCTGGACAATCTGAACAACGACACCATCAGCAAGCTGCTGGGGCTTTTCCCGGATAAGCTGCTGGAAATCTACCAGGCCCTGCGGTATTTCTATGTGTACGATTTCGGCTTCACCGTAAAAGGCGCCCTGGAAATTCTGCCGGTGCTCTACACGGTGCTGACCTTGGCCCTGGTGCCCCTGATGTACCGCCGGTTCCGCAAACGGGCGGTACGGTAATCTGTTGGATTACTGCCCAGCTACTGTAGGGGCGGCTCTCAGCCGCCCGCGCGGTACAAACCATTGACATGGTACCAGGTTGGGCGAATTCGTGCAGTGTCGGACGTTTTACCATTCAACCAACAACTCAATTATCCAATCTGGCGGGAGGCTACGAGCCTCCCCTACAGTGGGCGGGCAGTCATCGCCATCCGGTACCATTTATCCAAACAATAGAAGACGGGAAGGCGGCGGCGCGGGGCCGCTCATCTTCCCGTCTTTATTTTTATGCCTTTTTATTTTTGGATTTTCTCCGCCGGTTGCCGTTGTAATCGTAGGTATACATGGCAATGGAATTGATGGAAAGCACCGCGATCAGGCCCAGGGCGCCTTCCCACAGCAGGCTCTTTACCGCCAGCCACACCATGTCCATGGCCTCCCGGCCGGAGAGGGTGAGACAGATCATCAGCATCAGGAGGGTGAGCACCAGGCCCAGGCCGCCGAAGATGCAGCCCGCCACCTTCTGGGTGTGCCGCCAGGCGGAGACGCTGCCCATGCCGAAGGCGGTGCGGTAGCCAAAATAATAGTTGGCCTCCCGGGGGGCAAAGAGCAGGTAGGCCAGGCCCATGAAAAGCATGATGATGGGCGCCGCCAGAATGGCGACGGAGCACACCAGCTGTACCTTGCCCACAATGGTGCTGATCTCCGGCAGCAAGGTGGCAGGGTCGAAGCCGTCCATCATCTGCTTGATGGATTGAATGTCGAAGGCAGCCTCGGTGGCTGCGGTGGAAGCCAGAAACATCATTTTTCCTCCAGGTATTTGCTGATTTCCCGCATAAAGCTGCTGGCATCCTGGAACCGGTGGTAGATGGAGGCGAAGCGGATGTATGCCACCTCGTCCACGGGTTTCAGTCGTTCCATCACCATTTCGCCCAGACGCTCGGTGGTGATTTCCCGTTCCAGATTGTTTTGAATGGTTTGCTCGATTTCGGTGGCGATGCGCTCCAGATCATTCACGTCCACCTTCCGCTTGTCGAAGGCCCGGATCATGCTGTTGATGATTTTGTTCCGGTCGAAGTTCTGCCGGGAACCGTTGCGCTTCACCACGATGATGGGCAGGGTTTCCACAATTTCATAGGTGGTAAACCGGCGCAGGCAGCCCATGCACTCCCGACGGCGCCGGATGCTCAGTCCGTCATCGGAGTGACGGGAGTCGACAACTTTGCTTTCCTGCTCTCCGCAAAAAGGACATTTCATGGGCGGTCACACTCTTTTCATCGAATTACCCAATATTATATCAGATGTTGGTGAAACTGTCCAGCTTTTTTTCTGCCCCGGCGGCTCCGGCGGCGGTTTTCCCTTGCATTTCTGCCTGTTTTGGAGTAAAATGAGAGAAATCTGCCCGGAACCGGAATACCCGGGGAATCCGGCGGGAAAACAGGAAAGGAAATTCTATGAAAAAATCATCTCTCATGGCCGTTTGGGGCATTTTCTATATTATCTGTGCCGGGTTGGGATTTATACCCGAACCGGAGGGCGCCGTCCGGATTTTTCTGACGGTGATCTCCGTGCTGTTCTTTGTCCCTCCGGCAATTTTGCTGTATGACGCCTTTTCCGGCCGGGACCGGAAAATGATCCTTCTCATCCGCCGGCTGTCCGCCCTGTCCCTGGGGGTGACGCTGGTGCTGCTCATCGCCAATTTCCTGGCTGCCCTGACAAGCGAATGGCTGGGCACCGTGCTCCACGTGCTGCTGGCGATTTGCTCCGCACCCATGTTCTGCAGCAACTACTGGATATTGTCGCTGTTTTTGTGGGCGGTGCTGCTGGTGAGCTCCATGCAGAAATGGAAGGAGAAGTAAGCCATGGCGTTTGCGTGTTATGCCCTTTTTGCCCTGCTCATTGCGGCAGGAGATCAGATCACCAAGTATCTGGTGGTAGAAAACATTGCCCTGTTCCAGGATGTGCCCCTGCTTCCCGGGGTGCTGGGACTGACCCATGTGCGCAACGAGGGGGCGGCCTTTTCCTCCTTCCGGGGGATGCAGTGGCTGTTCGTTCTGATTTTTGTGGTGCTGACCCTGGCGGTGGTGTATGAGTATTTCAAAAAGCCCATGCCATTTACCGCCCTGGAGCGGTGGTGCATCGCGGCCATCTACGGCGGCGGCCTGGGCAATATGATCGACCGGGTGCGCCTGGGCTATGTGGTGGACATGCTGGAGACGGAATTTATGGAGTTTCCGGTGTTCAATGTGGCGGACTGCTTCATCACCTGCGGCTGCGTGGTGCTGATGGTGCACCTGGCGTTTTTCAACAAGAGCTTTTGGAAGGATGGGAAAAAATGACGCTGATCGCGGACACGGCGGGGGAACGGCTGGATGCGTTCCTGGCCCGCAGCGAATTGGGCCTGAGCCGCAGCGCCGTTCAGAAACTGATGGAGGAGGGCTGCGTGCAGCTTTCCGGAAAGCCCGGCAGGAAGAATGACCGGCTGAACGTGGGGGATGTGGTGGAGGTTACCCTGCCGGAGCCCAAGGCGGTGGACGTGGCTCCCACACAAATGGAACTGGATATTGTCTATGAGGACGAGGACGTGGTGGTGATCAACAAGCCCAAGGGGCTGGTGGTCCATCCCGCCGCGGGACACCAGGACGACACCTTGGTCAACGGCCTGCTCTACGCCATGGGGGACTCCCTCTCCGGAATCAACGGAGAACTGCGCCCGGGCATCGTCCACCGGATCGACAAGGATACCTCCGGATTATTGGCGGTAGCCAAAAATGACCTGGCCCACACGGTGCTGGCCTCCCAGCTGAAGGACCACACCATGGCCCGGACCTATGAGGCCATTGTCTGCGGAAATCTGAAGGAGGACAGCGGCACCGTGGATGCCCCCATCGGCCGGCACCCCACGGACCGGAAAAGAATGTGCGTGACGGAGCGCAATTCCAAACCGGCGGTGACCCACTGGGAGGTGGTGAAGCGCTACCGGGGCTATACCCACATCCGCTGCCATCTGGAAACCGGCCGCACCCACCAGATCCGGGTACATATGGCTCACATCGGCCACCCCATTCTGGGAGATACGGTGTACGGCCGGAAAAAGCCGGAGCTGGGCCAGGACAGCCAGTGCCTCCATGCCGGGGCCTTGTGCTTCCGCCACCCCCGGGACGGCCGCCCGGTGATGGTTTTCGCCCCCTTGCCCGACTATTTCCGGCAGGTGCTGGAGAAATTGGAGAAAATGTAATTGGATGGTGGATCGGATGGCACGGGTTTCAACCCGCCCTGCGAAATTTATCTGAAAAATCACCCCGGCAGGAATTCCTGAAATTCCTGCCGGGGTAGTTCTTTTTATTCGCCCTGCTGATCTTCCCAGAAGGGCTCAGTTTTGTGGGATTTGAACTGGAGCTCCTGACTCTTGACGCTGACGGTGGTGCTGGCGGGGATGGAATGGGTGATGAACACGTTGGAGCCGATGACGCAGTCCCTGCCGATCACCGTCTCGCCGCCCAGAATGGAGGCGCCGGCGTAGATGGTCACGTTGTCCTCGATGGTGGGGTGGCGCCGCTTGCCCCGCAGGCTCTGGCCGCCCCGGGTGGTGAGGGCGCCCAGGGTCACGCCCTGGTAGATCTTCACATGGTCACCAATCACCGTGGTTTCGCCCACCACGATGCCGGTGCCGTGGTCAATGAAAAAGTATTTGCCGATGGTGGCACCGGGGTTGATGTCGATGCCGGTGACGCTGTGGGCATGCTCCGTCATGATTCGGGGCAGCATGGGCACCCCCAGCGTGTAGAGCACATGGGCCAGCCGGTACACCGTGACGGCGAACAGGCCGGGATAGCAGAAGATGATTTCATCGGTGCTGAAGGCGGCGGGGTCACCGTCGTAAAAGGCCTCCACATCCGTCTGGCAGATGGCCCGGACGGCGGGGACGGCCCGGAAGAACTGCAGGGAAATCTCCTGGGCCTTTTCTTCCGCATGGGCCTGCTCCGTCTGGCAGCGCAGGACGATGGCGATCTGCTTGTTCAGATTATACATCACGTCCTCGATGAGCATGGACAGGTTGTGCCGGGCGTTGTAGATGCGGTAGCTCTTGTCCCGGGAGGAGCCGGGGTAGACAATGCGCAGGAGCTTGTAGATGATGTCGATCACCGTGTCCTTGTCGGGATGGACGAAGGGATCCAGCTTGTCGATATCCCGCTGGTGGCGGTAATCCTCCAGAATCTCATCTACAATGCCTTCAATCTGCTGTTCAATGGGAGACATACGATCACTCCTTCACGTTCTTGGGGATAAGTGTACCATAGCAGGCCACCGCTGTCAAAAGATAAATTGTAATTTGGCGGGCTGGGATTGACGCACCCCTTGGCTCCCCCTATGGGGGAGCTGGCTGCCCCATAGGGGCAGACTGAGAGGGCAACACATGGATTTTGGTTGCCATTGTCTTACTGCGGTACCCTCTCAGTCAGCCTGACGGCTGCCA
>JALFGI010000334.1 GCA_022777455.1 Clostridiales bacterium
CGGGCGTCCTCATCCACAATCGACTGGAGATGGGTACACCAATCCTGCAGCTTCCCGCTTTCATCCGCAATTTGCTGAAGGTGCTCGCACCAGGTGTGCAGCTCTTTAATACGGCTTTCCTGCGCTTCCTGGCGCTCGGTATACGCATCAACGATACTTTGAAGATGGCCGCACCAACGCTGCAGTTCCTCTTTCCGTTTCACCTGCACGTCAATTGCTTCTTCCGATTTTCGTATCCTGACGCGCAGCAGACGGTTCTCTTCTTCCACATCCTCAATCTGCAGTTTCTTCTTTTCAATTTCCTCTCCCTGCTGCCGGCAAATCTGCCGCAGAGAAGACATGATTTCCCCTTCATTCATTGTCCGCTCCCTCCTCTCTCGGTTCCAGACACTGCGCGGCGCAGCGCAGGAGATTGTTCTTAAAAGTATCCAAGGAAAACACTTCCTCAAAGGTCTTTCTGGAAGCTGCCCGGAGGGCGCTCAGGTCATCGCAGCGTTCCACCCGGCAGATGCAGTCCGCCAGTTCTTCGGGGTCATCGTTGTGATAGACGTATCCGTTGACGCCGTCTTCGATTACGGCGGCGGTTCCGGTATTTTCAGAGCAGATGCACACCCCCGATACCATCATGGTTTCCGCCATAAAGGTGGGCAGGGGATCGTCTCTGGAGGAACAGATCACGGCAGCTGCCTGCTGATAAAGATTGAAGATATCGTCATGGGGAACCATATCAATTTGCCGGACATCCCCAGGGAACTCCTGTTCCAGCGCTTTTATCTGCCGGAAAATACTCTCGTCAATATTCTTGCCGATAAACAGGAACAGGCAACGGCTTCGCACATCCTCCGGCAGCAGGCGAATCGCCCGGACAAGGATGTCCTGCCCTTTCCGCTTAATCACAGTACCCACGCTGACGAATACCTTCCGTCCGTTCCCCACAGGATGGGCCGCAGCGTTTACTCTGGGTGCCTCATCCTTCAGACCGTACAGCAGCAGCTGGGTATTGTATCTGGGGCGGTACCGCTTCACCGCATCATCGGCATATTGGCTCACGGAGAAAATGTGGATATTCTCCCCCACAGTTTCCGGGAGGACGTGACGCAGATACTCCTCATAACCGCTTCTGGCATCATGAAGCCACCACAGCACCGGCAAACCAGTGCAGCGCAGCTGCTGAATCTGCCGGAAGGGAACAATGGTATTCACCAGAATCAGATCGAAGTCGGCGGCATAGCGGAGCCAATCGGCATTGCCGTTCAAATCTCCCAGAATCAGGACCGGGATGCCTTCCCGCAGAAATTCCTCTTTCAGCACCCCGTCCTCGGGGGATGCCACCACAATCTGCCAGCCCGCATCCTTAAGGATCCGCACCGCCTGGGCCAGAACCACCGGCGCACCGGTGAGGGAGAGCTCATGACTCAAAACAAACAGCTTTTTGGCACCGGGGACAGGGTCTGCCAGCTGCTCCGGGAAATATGCCTGCACGTCCTTCAGTTCCCCCATCCGCATCCAACTGCGGATGGCGGTGGGGCAGCAGGGATCCAGGTAATAGGCTTCTTTTCTCCGGATGAGCATCCGGTAAAAGCCCGGAGAAATCTCGTCGGCCGCTTCACTCGTGCACCGGATCCAAATACTGCCGAGGAAGAGATTTCTCTTTCCCATCGCCTTCATTTGAAACGCGCATTCCCGAAGCCAGTTCGCTGGCGATAATCTCTCTCCTTCCGTCCGCGCCGCTGCCTGAAGGAAAACCGCCTTGGGTACCATCCAGAACTGCCGGGCCGGAATGGAGGCACGGCGGATTTTCCGAAGGTCCCGGCCGATCCGTTCCATCGTCTCCGCCGTTGCTTCACAGCGGAAGTTCCTTCCTCCATAGCCGAAAACGCCGGCATAGAGGATGTCATTTCCATGGTACAGACAGGGGGACGCAAAGCCGGCATTGGGAAGGGAAGCGTGGAACAGCATGGCATTGAGGTCCTCCCCGGTTGGAAAACCGCAGCCACCCTCCAGGAAGCACAGCAGCTCATTGCCGGCCTGCCGGGCTCCCTGCAGGCATCTTTCCTGATAGGACCCGGTGCCGGTCTTCCGGATGACTTCAACATCCTCAAGACCGGAAAAATCCGGCTGGTCCCCATCGGCGCCAAGGAGGATCACCGACAGCTTCTGCTTTCCCCTTGTCCCGGGGAGAAGATGCAGCCCGAATCCCTCCGCTCTTTTGAGCCCCGTAAATTCCGGCGCCCGGGATTGCAGGAACTCCTTCAACGCATCCCCGAGGAGATTTTCCTCATCCGGATACAAATCTCGTCTGTTGTGCCGCGTCAGCAGGCACTGCCGGATGTGGGTTCCGTCCGCCCGGGCCGCGGCGGCAATGGTCATTTCCGTCAGCGCCGCAGAAAAACTGGTTCCCTTGTATTTCAGCTGCATTGCCTCCAGAGCTGCCCGGGAAAAGAGAACCCCCTCTCCGGTGTAAACCTCCTGGGCAAAGCTCAGAGGATCGAAGTCAGGCTTTTCCAGGACCCCGTAGGGGTCACCGATGATTTCCTGACCATAGGTTCTTTCGTCGAAGTACAGCCAGGGAGCGTGGGTACGGGCAACGGCCTTTTGGAGCGCCGCCACTGCGTTTTCCTCCAGCCGGGAGCCGCTGTAAAGGTACAGGACATAGTCTCCGGGGGCGCCAAGGGTGTTTCTGTCGGTATTCCAGAATGCGGTGCAATCCACTGTTTTCTGTGAGAAGGAATGCTCCGTCTGATTCCTCAAGCTTTCCAGTGTTCTTTCCCGCAGCAGGGCACTGCCGTTGTCAATCACGCAGATCATCAATTTCTCCGCATTCATCGCCATCGCACCTCTTTTCCGGTTTTTCCTTCCCGGGAGATTTTATTTCATCAGCGAGGCAATAACCTCCGCCACATCGTCCACCGTCACCATTTTACGAATAGCGCTTTCCGGAACCTGGATTTTGAATTCCTCTTCCATGCTGGAAATCAGAAACAGCACGTCCATGGAGCTGATTCCCAGATCGTCAATCAGCTCGCTGTCTTCCGTGATTTCCTCCACCTCGGTCATGGTGGAAAACAGTTCAATGACTTTTTTCAGGATGTCCTCTTTACACATATGCGTTTTCCTTTCTCTTGATCTTTCCGCTTCCCGTCTTTTCCAGGGGGGTGGCGGAGTAGTTCACCTTGTACACCTGGCGGTACATAGGAACATACTGGTTATAGTTTTTGATAAATTTCGATGCCGCAGTGCTGTCCTCCGTATAAATATCCGCACAGATTCCTCTTCCATCGGTAAATATCAGACATTCCAGAATCTGAGGACATTGTGCAAACTTATCTTCTATTTCCTCAGGATTCACATTTTCTCCATTGGACAGGATAATCACATTCTTTTTTCTGCCGGTCAGATACAGATATCCCTCTTCATCGCAGTATCCAAGGTCACCTGTGTGAATCCACCCATTTTCGATTATTTTTTCAGTCTCCTTCGGGTCGTTATAGTACCCTTTCATCAACGTCGGGCCCTTCAGCAGCAGTTCTCCGTCCTGGAAACGATGCTGTGTACAGCTGCAAAACTTTCCAACCGTACTGATATGGTCTTCATCCTCGATCCTGCCCCACGTCGCCGCACCAGATATTTCCGTCATGCCGTAAATAACGGTCACGTTGTATCCGTGTGACTGCAAAAACTGGATCGCTGATTGCTTCATAGCCGCACCGGTGAAGGAAATTTTTTGCAGGTTACATCCGGTATATTTCTGGCGTTCCCGATCCGTTGATGCGCGCTCCATCATTTTCACAAGCGTCTCCACAATCGCCGGGACCGCATTGAGCACAGTGGGATTCAATGCCGGCATATCCAGGAATGTATATTTCAGGCTTCGGCCGATGCACACCGTTTTATTGAAATGGAGCGTTTTCACAACATGCATCAGTCCGGCGATATGGTACAGCGGCAGTGGGGTGAATATGCGCTCCATCCCGTTTATTGTGTACTGTTCTTCAAAGTTTTGGATGTCGTAACGCCAGTTATCGGATGTAATTTCCACTGCTTTGCTTTTTCCCGTTGTACCGCTGGTGAACAGCATAAAAATCGTTTCGTCCGGCGCAGTGGAATAAAGCGGATTATCGGCATCGGAAGGTTCCTTTTTCAAATCATCAAAAAGAACAAACTTCACATCAGGAAAACGGTTCGCGTATGTGCCGGCAAACGACCCATCACAGCAAATCGTCGTGATATCCGCCTTTTCACACTCCCAGTGCAGAATTTCTTCCGGCAAGTCCTGATTCAGCGGTACCGCAATATTGCCGCTTGCAATAACCGCAAAAAAGGTGACGATCCAGTCATAGCTGTTGGGTGCCGCAATCGCGATATGGTTCCTCCGAATTCTCCGTTCCGAAAAGTACCCAGCTGCCGCACAAATATCTCGCGCAAACTCCTGATAGGAAATATTTGACACTTGTCTGCCATCATAAAGCGAAAAGGCAACGCTGTTTTCACGTTCACACATAAAAGCAGCGATCTGCTCATTAACAAATCCTTTGTATTCCATGTAGCTGTTTCCCTCTGTATTTTTCAATCCTCATTACATCTGCTTTTCACTCAGGTTTTCCTGAGCTGAGCTCTTTTCTTCAAAAAGCGATATCTGGATATTTTTTTCAAAACCAAGCAGACCCCAGTATAGATGACCGCCTTTATCCCAAGCTCAATCACAAATCCCAGCAGCTGATGATTCGCCATAATCTCGCTCCACTTGTACCAAGGAATACAGATCTCCTCCACACTGTGGGCGCACATGATCCAATAAGTATACAACCCGACTTTCCGAATCAAGTTCAACCCATTCCACTCGACCTGCCCGCCGTATGCGCCCCAGAGCAGGAATAGCAGTCCGGCGCAAGCCGCGCAGAAATAGTCCAGTCCAAAGTAATTATACACACCATACGCCAGGCCAAGCACGCTGTTCCGGCTATGCCAAAACGTGATGAGAAACAAAACCAGATAAATGCCGTACAGCGCCTTTGTGGATTTCAGGCGTTCCAGGAGCTTGTATTTCTTGATCAGGCAACCAATATAGCAGAAGCCAACCGCCGATAAGCCCTGGGGAAGGCAGAAGTATGTAAAGTCAATGGTGTACAGTACCCATCCGGCAAAAACACATACCGTTACCAAAACGACCTGAAGATATTCGTGCTGAATTTTCAGGATCAAGTTCAGCAGGTTCTCTCCCACAAACAGCGCCAAAAGGAACCAGACAACCGCACAGTCATACAGTGCGTATCCCAGCACGATTTTCCCGGGTTTTGCAACACCCAGCAAAAAGGCCAGAAAGTATCGCACGGTTTCCTGGATGGCACCGGGCCACCACCGAAACGCCAGATAGTGGATAATCGGGAAGAAGATCATAACAGAAACCGCAACAAGTGCATAAGGTTTCAGCAGATCTCTGGCTGTCTCTTTCACCATAACGCCCACCGTTTTTTTCTTAAAGCTGTACCCGCTGATCATAAAGAACATCGGCATCAGACCACTGACAACGAAATTGACCAGAAAAAACAACGGGGCGGCAATTGTCATTTTTGATGTATCAAAATAATATCGGACATGCCCGATCACAACGAGCATCATGGCAATTCCCTTCACCAGATCGAAGGTGCCCAGATTGACCTTGAATTTTTTTGTTTCCAACATTCTCTTATTCCCCCTGAATGACCATTGCGTGTCCCGACAGAATGATATCGGGCACATATTCCTGCAACTCTTCCATACAGCTCAGCCCGCTTTCTTCCAGCAGATCGGAGCGGAATACCCCGGAGCGGACAGGAACCGCCTTTGCCCGAAGGAGCCGACGCAGCCGCAGCCGGTGTTCCGGGACGCCCATGTCAAAAAAGCCAAGAGGCGGCTCTCTGAAGAACACAGCGCTGCAATAGCTGTATTTCAGCGTATCGCAGGCCTGCTCCAGGAACCGGGCGGGCAAGGATTCACCCGGATCGGCAAAATAAAGATACGCTCCCCAGCTTTCCCGGAACGCCGCACGAATCAGATCCCCTTTTTCAAAGGACGACAGGCATACCTGCCGGACACGGGCATCGTCACAGGTCAGCGGCAGTTCCCGGGGGGAAAGGATCAGAACATCCAGCTTCTGCAAGGTCTGCTCCGCCAGGAGCCGGCGAACATAAACCTCCGCCCGGGCCGCCTCCGCTTCCGATGAAACCGGCACCGCCACGGTGGCAAAGCCGTCAAGGCGGCCAAACTGCTTCACCCGCTCCAGGTACACCCGCCGCAGCGCGGAAGATTCCCTGGGCAGGAACGCCGGCGGCTCCAGCTGTGCCATCGTCTCCCGGACCCAGCCGATGCCATGTCGGGCAACATAAGGTCTGGTCTGCCACTCCAGAAAATGCCAATAGAGAATTTCAAAATGGTCCTGAATATAGGTCTGCCCCGCATCCAAAGCAGCCCGGTAGGCCTGCTGAGCCAGCCGGTGAATCTGGGGGAGCACATTTCGTTTTTTGCTCTCTCCCATCAGGGATTCTTCCCGCTGAATGTAATGATACGGCTGCTTATCCAGCACCACGCAGGAGTGGGCGTACATCCAATAAGTAAAAGAGAACAGCATATCCTCGGCGAAGATTTCCCGCTCACTGACAAAGCGCAGGTGATGCTCCCGGATCAAATCCCCCCGGAAGACATGGGACCAGGCTTCCCAGCCCAGTCTGTAATTCAGAAGATACTCCAGCAGGAAATTCATCCGCTCCTCTTCCGAGGAAATCCGGACCCGGCAGGGCTTAAAGCCGATTTTTTCAATCAGGGCCCCGGCGGGGTCCTCCTTGACCATGCCGAAGGCCACCCAATCGCAGCCATTTTCCTCCATCACCGGCACCACGGTTTCCAGCAGGTCGGGGGATACATAGTCGTCGCTGTCCACAAAGCAGATGTACTTTCCCCGGGCCAGCTCCAGTCCCGCATTCCGGGCGGAGGACAGGCCGCCGTTTTCCTTGTGGATCACCCTGATCCTGCCGTCCGCCTGGCTGCAGCGGTCGCAGATGGCGGGGCTGTCATCCGTGGAGCCGTCATCCACCAGGATCAGCTCAAAATCCCCACAGGTCTGGGATAAAATGGAATCGACGCATTTTTTAAGGTAATTGCCGGTGTTGTACACAGGGACGACGATGCTGACACGCACAGGCTCCATCCTGATCTTCCTCCCCACCAATATTATTTCTCTTCTTTTTGCAGACGGCGGAGCTCCTCCCTGCACCGTTCATTTTCCAGCTGCAGTCTCCAGATGGCGACATCCTTTTCCAGCAGTGCGGCAGGGAGGTCTTTCTCCCGGGGCAGGGATGCCTTCCAGGTGCTTTCCTGCAGGGTTCTGGCCAGCTCCTCCTTCTGGGCCAGCAGCAGCTGGTAGTGCTGTTCCGACGTCCCAAGCGCAAAGGACAGACGGTTATTGTCCTCCGTCAGGAGCCCAATCCGTTCCTCCAGCTCCGCCGCCTTTTGGAGCAGCAGCGTGTTCTGCTCCGCCAGAAGCTGATATTCCTCTTCCAGATAGTCGAAATCCCTGTGCAGCCTCCCATATGCGGAGGTCAGCCGATCAAAATCCGTCTCGTTCACCGTGTTACGATTCCCTTCAAGCAAAGTATGTTGTGGCTCAGGCCCTGCCCACAAGGCGCAGGAGCTTTCGTTTTACTTTGGACAAGAGCCGGCGCAGCAGCACGAGAATGCGCTGGTTCTGCTCCGCATCCAGTTCTCCGTTTGTCTTTTTCCACTGGCTTTCAAACCAGCAGCGGCTCCTCCACACCTCCTCGCATTCCTCTCTGGCATCCTGCCATTGCATGTACGTGGAGTAATAGTCCGTTCCCAGGCGGCTCATCAGATTCAGAGCCCGGGAGATCTCCCGCCGCTGTTCCGCCTTTGCAGGGTCGGTGCACAGATATTCCAGCTCATGGACCAGGGTACTGACCATGCAGTCGATGCTGAAGCCTTCCTCGATCTTCTTCCGTCCGTTTTGGGAAAGTCTGCTGTGCAGTGCCTCATCCTGAAGAATGGCTGTGATGTCCGACACATATTTGTCAATCTCCGCGCGGGAATAATTCCGGTTCTCCGGGTCTTCCTCGCCTGGCTCAATGGGGATCAGTGCCCCCACGTCCGGCCCCACCAGGTCCCGTTGGCCGCCCACATCACTGCTGACCACCGGGACGCCCATGGACAGTGATTCGTAGGCCGTCAGCGCCAGACCTTCATTCAAAGAGCAGATCAGTGTCAGGTCGCTGTCCCGGTAGCACGCGCGCATCCGGTCCGTTCCGCCGATGCAGAACACCGTATTCTCCAGCTTTCGCTGGCGGATTTTCTCCTGAAGCTCTGCCAACTGGTTGCCGTCTCCGGCCACCACCACCGCAGCATCCGGCATTTTCTTCCGCAGCTCGTCCGCGATTTCCAGCATCAGGAAGGGGCGCTTCTGGGCGTGAATACGGCAGGGGAAGAGCACAATTTTCCGCTCCGGCGGCAGCTTCAGCAACCGATGCAGATAGCCCTCCTCCTCCAGCTCTTTGGAGAAGTAGTGGTGGTCCACACCAATATACAGGCACTGCACACTGTCTTCCCTGCGGCCGAATTTTTCGGTCATGACACGCCGGGTGCGGCTGTTGCACACATAGGTTTTCTCCACCACGCCGGAAAGGGCACCCGAGGTACGGGCATAGCCCCCAGCCAGCCAATACCACTCCTCCATGTGAACGTAATCCACGATCACCACATCCGGGAAGTGCTGGCGAATCCAGGGCATCATATAATAGCCGTCGTAGGAATTGGTGAGCATGATCGCATCAATTTCCCGGCTCTGAATAAAGTAGCTGACAAACTCCAGATAGTGTGCAGGGTCCAGGAAATCCGGCAGGCAGAAGATTTCGTCCGTGTAATCCTCGAATTTCTGCTGCCACGGGTTTTCGGAGGGCTTTGTGGTCAGGATAAAGCTTTCCATGCCCTGTTTCTTCAGACCCGCAATGGCATCCAGATTAAATTTGTCCGCGCCGCCCATCTGCAGCCAGGGAACCAGCCACAGCACCCGCTTATGGTCGTGCTCTGCAAAGGACGGCCTGTCCCATGTCCGTTTTTTCGGGGAATAAAAGGAATGCTGCGTTCTGGAAAGGGGAAATTCCACCGCTTTGACTTTACTGCGGACATTTTCTGCCGTTTTTTTGATGATCTCCTTACAAAACTGTTCCCGCTCCGGGTCCTTGTGGATGCCGGAAAGCATTCCCTTATTCAGACGGCGATACCAGAACAGGCAGGTATTTACATGGACGGGTTTTTTATTCTGCGCCAGCATTTCCAGCCAGAAACGCCAATCCTCATAATAGGACCATTTCTCAACTTTATATCCACCGATCTCCAAAAGGTCCTTTTTGCGGATCATGGCAGTGGCAGTCAAAAAATTATATGTTTTCAGCTTTTCAGAATCAAACGGATATTTCCAAATATATTCCTGATCATGGAAGCCGTAGCTGTTGGCGTAGCACCAGGCCGCATCCTGGTTGTAATACAGGCCCCAGTACAGGCAATCCAGATAGGTGGGGGCCAGGACGTCATCCGCGTCCAAGGGTACCACCAGGTCCGTGTGGGTATGGGCAATGCCGGTGTTTCTCGCGCAGGACAGGCCGCCGTTTTCCTGGGTAATGACCGTGATCCGCCGGTCCATGGCAGCGAAACGGTTCAGAAGCGCCACATCCTCCTCCTGGGTGCTGCCGTCGTTGACGATGATCCACTCAAACCAGGGAAAGGTCTGGTTCATCACCGAGTTGAAGGTCTGCTCAAAGTATTTCCCGGCATTGTAAAAAGGCGTGATCACAGAAACCAACGCATCCCTGGGGTCCGGCGCGTAAAACCGCGTCCGGCTTTTTCCGGGCTGCTTCTGATAGTCAAATTGATTCTCCATGTCTATTCCCCCGTTCTTTTTGCGCAAACGCAGTCCATCTGCCGGTCCGGCAGCTTCCGTCACCGCGCCCGTCCCTTCAGAACAATTTGTTGATTCTCAATTTCATAATCACTTTGATCAGGAGCCTTCCCAGGCGGGAATTGGCAATGCGCTTCAGCTCCAGGTTCACATCCTCTCCCCGGTTCCGGGGATTGGACGCTTCTTCAAATTCCAGGTAGACTTCCAGGTAATTTTTCGCCAGGCCCATTGCGTTGCCGGGCAGAACCTGCCGGGGCGTCTGCCGGACACGGGCGATGGTCTCCGTCAGGATCTGCTCCAGGCGGCGGATCATGATCTCATCGGAGAACCGGGCGTCGATCTTCTCCCTGCAGTTGCGGCACAGGACGGCATAGCCCTCCCGGTCTGCCAGGATATCCAGGATGGCATCGGAATAGGCCCGGATTTCCTCCCGGGAATATTCCCGGGAATCGATGTCCGTCTCCGCCTGGCCCAGAGGGATGAGCCGGCCCACCGTCTCGTCGATCAGCTCCCTCTGGCCGCCCACGTCCGCGGAGATCACCGGGGTCTCCATGGCGCAGGATTCGTAGGCCGTAAGGGAAAGGCCCTCCTTCAGGGAGCAGATCAGGGTCACGTCGCTGTCCCGGTAGGCTTTTTCCATCCGGGCAATTTCCCCGGGGCAGCGGAACCATTTCTCCAGTCCCTGCCGGCGGATCTGATTTTTCAGCTCCTGGAGCTGGGGCCCGTCCCCTGCCACCAGGAAGCACACGTTTTCCTCCCGCTCAATTACATCCTTCGCGATTTCCAGCATGAGGAAGGGTCGCTTCTGGGGATGAATCCGGCAGGGGAAGAGGACGACCTTGCAGTTGTCCTTGATGTTGTACTGCGCCCTGATTTCCCCGTAGGGGATTTTGCGGCGGTCGAATTTATCCCGGTCCACGCCGATGTACAGCGTTTCCACCGTCCCGGGGTCTCTGGAAAAGGCGTCGATGAGGACCTGCTCCGTCCGGTGATTGCACACCAGGGTCCGGTCCACGCAGCATTCCGACCGGCCGGACAGCCGGGCATAGCCGCCCTTGCGCCAGTACCACTCCTCCATGTGGACGTAGTCGATCACCGCCACCTGGGGGAAGGTGCATTTGATCAGCGGCAGCAGATAATAGCCATAGTAGGAATTGGAAAGGAAAACGGCATGGATATTCCGGGTTTTGATCAGCTCCAGAATGAAATCGGCGTATTCCTCCGGTTTGTGGGTCTGGGGAAGGACGAACACCGCCTCCGCCTCCTTCTCGAAGCGGTCCCGCCACCGGTTTTCCCCGGGATAGGTGCACACCACGGTAGCGGAGAAGGCGTTCTTGTCGATCTTTTCCAGAATGCTCAGGTTGAACCGGTCCGCGCCCCCCATTTCCATCCAGGGAATCAGCATGAGAAGATTGGTTTTGCCCATATTTTCCATCACTACCGTTTCATATATTCATCGCAGACCTGATTCACTTCTCCGTCCATGACCACCCGGCCGTTTTTCAGCCAGATCGCCCGGGAGCAGATCTGCTTCACCTGCTCGATGCTGTGGGACACAAACAGGACCGTGGCCCCGGAGGAGATGATGCGCTCCATCCGGCGGTGGCACTTCTCCTGGAACTGATAGTCGCCCACCCCCAGCACCTCGTCCACAATGAGCACATCCGGGGTAACGGCGGTGGCAATGGCAAAGCCCAGCCGGGCCTGCATGCCCGAGGAATAGTTTTTCAGGGGAACATCCAAAAATTCCCGCAGCTCCGCGAACTCGATGATCTCCTCAAACAGCTCCTGCATCCGCTTGCGGCTGTGGCCCAGCACCGCGCCGTTGAGGAAGATGTTTTCCCGGGCGGACAGGTCCGGGTCAAAGCCCGCTCCCAGCTCGATCAGGGGAGCCACGCTTCCGTTAACCCGCACGTTGCCCTCCGCCGGCTTCAGCACCCCGGCAATCACCTTCAGCAGGGTGGACTTACCGGAGCCATTGAGTCCGATGATGCCTACGGTTTCTCCCCGATTGATGCTCAGGCTCACATCCTTCAGCGCCCAGAACTTTTCGTAGGACAGGTCCCGCTTTGCGATTTTGATGAGATATTCCTTGAAGCTGTCGATTCGCTCGGTGCTTTTATGAAACTGAATTGACAGATTTTCAATTTCAACGGCTTTCTGATCCATAGTTTCCTCTTTCGTCATACATATAGGATAAAGTCATCCTGACGTTTCCAGAAAATGAAAATCCCCAAAAGGAGGAAGAAAACGCCGGGGAGCAAACACGCAAGATTGTGCATCAGCCCGGGAACCGCCCCTTCCATGACCAGCATCCGGAAATAGGATACGTTCTGGTACACCGGATTCAGCTTCAGCAGAATCTCCAGCCCATTGCTGATGAGCAGCTCCTCCGGGTAGAACAGCGGCGTTAAATACATCCAAAGCAGGGTGAGCACGCCGTAAAGGTGGCCGATGTCCCGAAAAAACACAAACATGGTGGATAGAATCATGCCAAAGCCCAAGCAGAATACCGCCAGATACGCTGCCGGAACAAAGGACAGCAGAATTGTCCAGTGAAACTTCGCCCCGGAAAGGAGCATGACGATCAGCAGGGCGCAGAAGGAAAAGCCCAGATTGACCAGGGCGGAGACCACCTTGGACATGGGGAACAGATACTTGGGGATATAAACCTTCTTGGTCAGGGTGCTGTTGTTCACCACGGAGAACAGTGCCTGGGTGGTGGACTCATTGAAGAAGGTAAACAGAATATAGCCGGACAGGTAGTACAGACTGAAATTTTCGATGTTGCTGCGAAACAGCTTTGAAAAAATCAGGTTCATCACCGCCATCATCAGCAGCGGATTCAGCACCGTCCACAGCATTCCCAGCACGGAATGCCGGTAGCGAACCTTGATGTCCCGGATCACCAGTTCTTTCAGTAAGGGCAGATATCTCAGGAAATTCATGATCCTGCCTTTCGTTCTTTTCATTGCTTTCGCCATCCTTTGTAAAGTGCCGTGAGTTTTTCCACCTGGGGTTCCAGCAGGAAGGTAGTCTGCACGGTATGCCGTGCCGCTCCCCCCAGGGCCATTCGCTCCCCGGGGCTGCGCACCAGACGCAGCAGTGCGGCACTGATCTGCGCCGGGTCACCGGGCTCCACCAGGATTCCGTTGCTGCCGGAGCGGATCGCCTCCGGAATCCCATCCACGTTGGTGGCAACGCAGGGAAGCCCTGCGTACATCGCCTCCAGCAAGGACATGGGCAGGCCCTCGTGGTAGGACGGAAGAATATACACCATACTCCGGGCCAGAAGCGCCCGGAGCTCGTCTTTGGAGCACCAGCCCAGGTGCCCCACCCGGTGCATCAGGCCCTTTTCCCGGAGCAGCCCGGAAACCTGCTCTACTTCCCCGTCTCCGCAGAAGAAAAAGCGGATGTCCGGCGGGAGCTCCGGCTCCATGGCTTCCATGGCCCGGATCAGATCATAGGTACCCTTCCGCTGTCCCAGTCTGCCCACAAAGGCAATGCCCCGGGCTTCGGGATGATACAGCCGCGCTCCCGTCCCGCTCACGGCGTTGTACAGGACCATGAATTTCCCCTGGGGGAACCGCTGCTCCATCATCCGGCAGTGGTACCGGCTCAGGACGATGTTTTCATCCGCCCGGCGGATGACCCCGGCGATGTGTTTCTTCACCCGGGGGGATGCTTTTTCATAAAAATCAAAGAATTCCGCCCCGTGGTGGTGGAGGATCACCTTCGCCCCGGCGGCTTTGCCCAGGGACAGCACCATAGCCTTTCGCCAGAAGCTCCCCCGCTCGGAGACATGCAGGTGTACCACGTCCACCCGCCGGGTCAGCAGGATCCCGATGATCCTGAACAGACCGGCCAGAAAAAAAAGCAGCTTTTTCACGGCGAAGCCGTCCACATAGGTGGGGACATACAATAGCTTTACCTGCTCCCAGTGTTCCCAGGAGAGGTATTGCTCCACCACGGTACGGATGCCGCCCTTCACCCCGGCGGCGGGCCCTACCATCAGCACGGTGCAGTTTGTCTTTTCTTTTCTCACAGTTTAACCCTTCCTGACCAGAGAATACAGCTTCATCCAGGCATAGATCAGCCCTCTGCTGTTTTTCTTCAGGCACCACAGCAGCCCCCGATCGGAAAGCCGCAGAGACAGCTTCCCCACGGGAATGCCTTGGGATTCCCGGCAGCTGCGGAGCACTTCTCCGCTTTTTTCATAGGGATGGGACGATCTGGCTTCATTTTTCACATATTCCATGAACAGGCACCAGTAGTCCCGGTTCAGCTGGTCCGTGAAATCAAAGACGGCCTTGGCTTCCATGGCATCCAGCAGATGGGCGCGCAGCAGTGTGATCTGCCGGAACATATTTTTCTTGTAGGAATGGATGATGGAGCCTTGGTTCTGCCGATAAAAATACAGCCCCTCCGGGTCGTCCAGTACCACCAGGCAGCGGCAGTCCAGAATGGCGGGGAAGAAAATATTCAGGTCCTCCCCGTAGCTGATTTCGGTGTCGCAGAAGGAAAAATTGTCCGTCAGCAGGCCTTTGCGGAACAGCTTTCCGCAGCGGTGGGGGGTAAGTCTGCGGCCCAGGTAGGTGCCGTCGTTGAGCATCACGGGATAGACCTCCTCCAGCAATCGCGCTTTCGGATAGCACCCAGCGGGGATTCCCTCCCGGCGCAGCTCCGCCCGGCTGCCGTACACCCGGTTGTAGCTGCAGCAGATGATCTCGCCTCCCAGGGGAATCCCGGAAGCCAGCACCTCCAGATATTGGCGGTCCACCCAGTCGTCGCTGTCCAGGAAGGCGATATAATCCCCCTCCGCCAGGCGAACGCCATGCTGCCAGGAGGCCATCAGCCCCCGGTTCTGTTCCTGGTGAATCACCTTCAG
>JALFGI010000352.1 GCA_022777455.1 Clostridiales bacterium
CAAGGAGGAAAAAATCATGAACAAGAAAACAAGAAGAACCCTGATTGCCGGTGTGCTGGCGGCAGCGATGCTGCTTGGCACCTGCGGTGCGGCGATGGCTGATCAGACGGAGGACCAGGCAGCCGCCGATGCCGTGACGGAACTGATCAACGCAATCTACGTCCAGCAGCGCACCGAGAACACGGATGCCCAGTGCGCTGAAGCCAAGGCAGCCTGGGATGCTCTGACCGATGCCCAGAAGGAACTGGTGGAAGACCCGGATTACTTTGGCCGTGACACCGGCGATGCCAGTCTGGACGATCCCCGGAACGCCGATGACATCGGCGAGAAGGAAATCCTGGTAGTGAGCTTCGGTACTTCCTTCAACGGCAGCCGTGTGGAGGATATCAAGGGCATCGAGGATGCCATCCAGGCAGCGTTCCCCGACTGGTCCGTACGTCGGGCCTTTACCGCCCAGATCATCATCAACCATGTGCAGGCGCGTGACGGCGAGTTCATCGACAATATGGAGCAGGCCATGGAGCGGGCAGTTGCCAACGGCGTGAAGCAGCTGGTGGTGCAGCCCACCCATCTGATGCACGGCGCAGAATACGACGAGATGATGGACACCCTGGAAGATTACAAGGACAGAATTGAGTCCATCACCGTGGCAGAGCCTCTGCTGGGCGAGGTTGGCTCCGACGCCACTGTGATTAACGCCGACAAGGAAGCGGTTGCCAAAGCCGTTGTTGCCGCCGCTGCAGCAGATGCCGGTTTTGCCGATGCAGCTGCCGCCGGGGAGCAGAGCACTGCCTTTGTGCTGATGGGCCACGGCACCGCCCATGTGGCAAAGGTCAGCTACACCCAGATGCAGACCCAGATGGAGAAGCTGGGCTATGAAAATGTGTTCATCGGCACCGTGGAGGGTGAGCCGGAGGCAACCTCCTGCGAGGCAGTCATCGAGGCCGTGAAGGCAGCGGGCTACAAGAATGTGGTGCTGCGTCCGCTGATGGTGGTGGCCGGTGACCATGCCAACAACGACATGGCAGGCGACGAAGAGGATTCCTGGAAGAGCATGTTCCTGGCTTCCGGCTACTTCGACACCGTGGACACCCAGATTTCCGGTCTTGGCAGCATCGAAGCGATTCAGGCGCTGTATGTTGCCCATACCCAGGCTGTAATCGGTTAATCATGTATCTTTGCCCGGAGGCAAAACGCCTCCGGGCATTGGGGCATTTTGTTGAAAGCCTTTCGGCGCCGGAAGGTTTTCATCAGAAAGAACCCAGGAAAGGAAGGATCACCAATGAAAAAAACAACAAAACGAATCTCCTTGCTGCTGTCTGTGCTGCTGGCGCTGTGCTGTATGCTTCCCCTTGCTTTTGCAGAAGAGGAACAGGAAACTCCCCGTGTGCTGCCGGATGGTGTGTACACGGTGGATTTTGATACGGACAGCAGTATGTTCCGTGCGAATGAAGCCTGCAACGGAAAAGGCACATTGACGGTAGAGGACGGTATCCAAACCCTGCATGTGAGTTTGCAGTCCAAGAAAATCGTGAACCTCTATCCCGGTACCGCGGAGCAGGCACAGCAGGCCGGCGCCCAGTGGCTGGAGCCCACGGTGGACAACGTGACCTACAGCGACGGCTATACGGAAGATGTCTTCGGCTTTGACATTCCCGTTGCCTCAGTGGGAGAGGAATTTGACCTGGCTATCATCGGCACCAAGGGGGTCTGGTATGACCACAAGGTCAGCGTGTGCAACCCTGTGCCCCAGGCAGGCAGCTATACCTGCTCGGTGGTGCTCACCGGCGGCTCCGGGCGGGCCAGCGTCAGCTCTCCTGCTGTGCTGGTTTCAGACGGAGAAACGCTGATTGCCACAATCCAGTGGAGCAGCCCGAATTACACATACATGATGGTGGATGACGTTCAATACGACCCCACTCAAGAAGAGGGCAACTCCACTTTCCAGATTCCAGTGACCCTGGATGAGGATATTCCTGTCAGCGCGTGCACGGTAGCCATGAGCGCGCCCCATCTGGTGGAGTATACCCTGCATTTTGACAGCACCACGCTGATCCCGGGCCGGGAGGAATGACGAATATGGAATCCCGGATTGCCAGAGTCCTGTTTGCAGGAACCAACAGCGGCTGCGGCAAAACCACCGTTACCTGTGCCGTCATGCAGGCGCTGGTGAACCGGGGGCTGCAGGTAGGGGCCTTCAAATGTGGGCCGGATTATATTGATCCCATGTTTCACAGCCGGATCATCGGGGCGAAAGCTGCCAATCTGGATTCCTGGTTTTTTGATGACAATACCCTGCGGTTCCTGCTGGCCCAAAACGGAGCGGGGCGGGACATCAGCATTGTGGAAGGGGTTATGGGCTTTTATGATGGGATAGGCCTGACCGAAACCCGGGGAAGCACCTACTCCGTCGCCCGAATCACCCAAACCCCGGTGGTGCTGGTGGTGGGTGCAAAGGGAGCTTCCCTGTCTGTTTTAGCCACCATTCAGGGCTTTCTGGACTTCTGCCCGGAAAATCAGATTCAGGGGGTAATCCTCAACCAATGCACGGCCTCCACCTATGAGGCGCTGGAAGAGGAAATCCGACGCCGGTTTGCCGGGCGCGTTCTCCCCCTGGGCTTCCTGCCCAGACTGCCGGAGTGCAGCTTGGAGAGCCGCCACCTGGGACTGGTGACAGCCGGGGAGGTAGCCAATCTTCAGGACAAGCTCCGCATTCTTGCCGCCCAGGCAGAGCAGACCATCGATCTGGACGGCCTGATGAAGCTGTCGAAATCGGCCCCGGACATCTGCTGTGTGCCGGTAGAGCTGCCCCGGTTTGCACCGGTGCGCATTGCCGTGGCAAAGGACCGGGCCTTCTGTTTTTATTATGAAGACAGTCTGGAAGCCCTGGCCCAAATGGGCGCAGAGCTTGTCCCGTTCAGTCCGCTGACAGATGCCGCACTGCCGGAGGAGATTCATGGTCTGTACCTGGGCGGCGGGTATCCGGAGCTGTACGCACAGAAGCTCAGCCAGAATGACCCCATGCGGCTCAGCATCAAAAACGCCCTGAGGTCAGGCCTGCCCTGCATTGCGGAGTGCGGCGGCTTTATGTACCTGACCGAAGCAATCGAAGATTTTCCCATGGTGGGCAGCCTCCCGGGAAAGAGTTATGACAATGGGAAGCTGACCCGCTTCGGCTATGTGCGCCTGCAGGCAAAAAACGACCAGATGCTCTGCAAGGCCGGGGAAGAAATTCGGGGACACGAATTCCACCACTGGGACTGCACGGAGCCGGGGGACGGTTTTACGGCAGTAAAAGAGCTTTCCGGCAAACGCTGGGACTGCGTGGTGTCCACGCCTACCCTCTATGCCGGATACCCCCATTTCCATTTTTATGCCAACCCATCCTTTGCGGTGAATTTCTACCGCGCCTGTTTGGAGGAAAAGAACCATGCTGGAACACATCGCCCCCATGGATATTGAAAAGCGGAGCTTTGAGATCATTACGGAGCTTCTGGGAGAGCGCAAGCTTGACCCGGAAAATGAGCTGGTCATCAAGCGGGCCATCCACACCACGGCTGATTTCGACTACGCGGAGAATCTCGTGTTTTCCCCCCACGCGGTGCAAAAAGGCATGGAAGCCCTGCGCTCTGGCTGCGACATTGTCACGGATACCCAGATGGCGAAATCCGGCATCAACAAAACCATCCTGGGCAAGCTGGGCGGTGAGGTCCACTGCTTTATGTCCGACCCGGAGGTCGCAAAGGAGGCCAAGGAGCGGGGTGTTACCCGGGCCTTTGTGTCCATGGAGCGGGCGGCAAAGCTGGGGAAGCCCTGCATTTTCGCCATTGGCAATGCCCCAACAGCCTTGATCTGCATCCGGGAGCTGATTGAAGCCGGAAAGCTGAGCCCCGCGCTGATTGTGGGCGTTCCCGTGGGTTTTGTCAATGTGGTGGAAAGCAAGGAACTGATTCTGGAGCTGGATACACCCCACATTGTGGCCCGGGGCCGGAAGGGCGGCAGCAATGTGGCCGCCGCCATCTGCAACGCCATGCTCTACCAGATTATGCGGTGAGAAACATGGAAGAATACACGATCAAAGACGGGAAAAAACTGCGTCTTGGCTATACCACCGGCTCCTGCGCCGCCGCGGCAGCCAAGGCGGCAGCCTGGATGCTGCTGACCGGCAAATCCCTGGAGCGAATCCATCTGCTGACCCCTAAGGGAATCCCCCTGGAGTTACCGGTGCTGGATATCCAAATCACACCGGACACAGCCTTCTGCGCCATCCAGAAGGATGGCGGCGACGATCCTGATGTGACCAGCGGCGCGCTGATTTGCGCCAGAGTATCCAGGTACGGTGCCCCCGGCGTCACCATCGAGGGCGGTCTCGGCGTAGGACGGGTGACCCGGCCGGGATTGGACCAGCCCATCGGGGAAGCCGCCATCAATTCCACCCCACGAAGAATGATCCGGGAGAATCTGGAGGAAGTCGCCGCCCTCACCGACTATTCCGGAGGCTTTCTTGTGGAGATCTCCGTGCCCCGGGGGGAGGAACTGGCGAAGAAAACCTTCAACCCCCGATTGGGCATTGAAGGCGGCATCTCCATCCTGGGCACCTCTGGGATTGTGGAGCCCATGAGCGAGGAGGCCCTTGTGGAGAGCATCCGGGTGGAAATGCGGCAAAAGGTGGCCTCCGGGGCCCGCTATCTGCTGGTCACCCCCGGCAACTACGGCGAGGCCTTCCTGCGGGAGCACATGACCCTTCCCTTTTCGGAAAGCGTCAAATGCAGCAACTTCGTGGGCCAGACCATCGATATGGCCATGCAGCTGGGGGTAAGGGGCATCCTGTTTGTTGCCCATATCGGCAAATTTGTGAAGGTGGCTGCCGGGATCATGAACACCCACTCCCGATGGGCCGACGGCCGGGGGGAGATTCTTGCCGCCAACGCCCTGCGGGCAGGGCTTTCCCGGGAGGCAGCGCTGGAGATTCTGGACGCGGCCACCACGGAGGAGGCTCTTTCGGTGGTCATACGGGAGGGGCTGCTGGATGCCGTGATGGAGCAGCTCACCACCCGGATTCACGACCACCTGCACCACCGCGCCGGAGCGAATTGTCTGCTGGGCGCGGTGCTCTACTCCAATCAGTGGGGGTATCTGGGACAGACGGAAAGCGCGGAGGAACTGACCCGGCTGCTGAACAGTCAATATGAAGGAAACGAGGAATACGGAAAATGAGTGGAATCCTTTACGGCGTGGGTGTTGGCCCCGGTGACCCGGAGCTTCTGACCCTGAAAGCATTGAGAATTCTGCGGGAAAGCGACGTAATCGCCATTCCCGCAGAAACGAAAGAATCCTGCGCTGCCTATAAAATCGCTCTGGGAGCCTACCCGGAGCTGGAACGGAAAGAACTGCTTCCGGTGCCCATGCCCATGACCAAGGATCCTTCCGTCCTGGAGCGCAGCCATGAAGCCGCCGCCAGCGCCATTGCACAGCAGCTGGAGCAGGGACGCCAGGTGGCGTTTCTGACCCTGGGCGATCCCACGGTATACTCCACTTTTCTTTACGTCCACCGAAAAATCGCCGGGAGGGGCTATGAAACCGCCATCATCAGCGGAATCCCCTCCTTCTGCGCGGCGGCTGCCAGGCTCAATCAGGGACTATCCGAGCAATCCCAGCCCCTGCACATTCTGCCCGGCACCTACCACCATGGAAACGCTGAGGCCATCACAGCCCTTCGGGGCACCAAGGTGCTGATGAAAACCGGCAGAAATATGGCTTCTGTCCGCAGAAGCATTCTGGAAAGCGGACAGGAAGCGGTTCTGGTGGAAAACTGCGGTATGCCGGGAGAGGCTGTCTACCACGGTGCCGCCAGCTTCCCGGATCACCCCAGCTACTATTCTTTGATCATTGTGAAGGAGTGAAACGCTATGGTGCATTTTGTCGGAGCCGGAAGCGGTGCCGTGGATCTGATCACGGTGAGAGGTGCAAAGCTGCTGGCGGAAGCGGATGTGGTGATTTATGCCGGGTCCCTGGTCAACCCGGAGCTTCTTCGCTATACAAGCGAGGGCTGTAAGGTTTATAACAGCGCAGAAATGACCCTGGAGCAGGTGCTGGAAGTCATAAAACAAGCCGAAGCAGAGGGGAAAACTACCGTCCGTCTCCATACCGGCGATTCCAGCATTTTCGGCGCGGTACGGGAGCAGTTTGACCAGTTGGAAGCGCTGGGAATCGACTACGACGTCTGTCCCGGTGTCAGCGCCTTCTGTGGGGCGGCCTCCTCCCTGCGGGCGGAGTACACCCTGCCGGATGTGAGCCAGACCGTCATCATCACCCGGGCGGCGGGCAGAACGCCGGTGCCGGAGGGACAGTCCATCCGGGAACTGGCATCCCACCGGGCTACCATGGTGCTCTTTCTCAGCACCGGCCTGACCGAAAAGCTGCAAAGGGAGCTGCTGGAAGGCGGCTATCCCGGCAGCACACCTGTGGCCGTCGTCTTCAAAGCGACCTGGCCGGAGGAGAAAGTTTTTCGGTGTACCGTGGAAACCCTGCACCGGACGGTGACGGAAAACCATCTTTCCAAAACGGCGCTGATCATCGTGGGAGACTGTCTGGGTAACCATTATGAACGCAGCCGTCTGTATGCGCCGGACTTCTCCACGGAATTCCGGGAGGCAAGCACATGAAAATAGCCCTGTTTGCCTACAGTCGCCAAGGCTGCAGAACCGCCCGCCGCATTTTGGAGCATTTCAGGGACGAGGAAATCCGGGCTTTCACCATGGAACGGTTTGAGGAGGCGGGATTCGAGCCCATCCGGCGGCCGTCGCCGCCTTTCTATGGTCCTCTGTTTGACTGGGCGGACGCCATGGTTTTTGTGGGCTCCTGCGGCATTGCCGTGCGGGAAATCGCGCCCCATGTGAAAAGCAAGCTGACGGACCCTGCGGTCATCGCCGTGGACGAGCTGGCCAGATTCTCCATTTCCCTGCTCTCCGGGCACATTGGAGGCGGTAACGAGCTGGCTCTGGAATTGGCGGATTTTCTGGGGGCGACCCCGGTGATCACCACCGCCACGGACATCAATCGGAAGTTTTCCGTGGATACCTGGGCGGCCAGACAGGGGCTTACCAT
>JALFGI010000052.1 GCA_022777455.1 Clostridiales bacterium
ACAGTAATATTTCAAACAAATGCCAGCACCTCGCCCCTTGCGGGGCAACCGGTGCTGATGCATATAAATTCCCATGCGCCAACGCTTTCCTATGTGGTGGCGCAATTAAAAATCGCATGGAAATTTAATCAGAGCTTCCTAAAATATCAAAGCCGTTCATGGTCAGTTCCGTGAACGGCTTTAATTTACAGAAACAGATAGATCACCAGGGTCATCAGGGCGGAATTCTGGTCGCTTCCGGAATTGCCGGACATGAGAAGCAGCAGAAGCACCACCATCAGATCCTCGGTGTCAAAATTCTGGGGGAGCAGTCCTTTCAGAAAACTCCCCACGCTGGCCGGTGAATGGTCGTACTGGGGAAGATTTCGAACAGGAGCTCTGGGCGAATGAAACGCATTCCGTTGGGACGGGGAAAAACTGCTGCTCTGCTGGGGTTCCTGGGGTACGGGATTCTGAACTGCCGGATTCTGAGCGGCGGGCGGCGCTTTGGGCGGTTCGGTCCGTGCCTGAGTCGGCTCCGGGACACGATTTCTGCGAAATGATCCATCGGCCTGGGGAATATAGCGATTATACATGGCGTTACCTTCTTGGGAAGGGGGATTGCCCCCGGGTGTTTACCATCTCCGATGCGATTCCGGCCATCTTCGCCGCGTGCATGGCCCGTTCCAGCTTCTCCAGCTTCTGATTGTTGAGGTAGGGGCGGAGCGCTCTGAGCAGTGCCTCCTGATTTTTATCAATGGAGCCCCGCTGCATGAGGGTGGCAATTTTGCTCAGCAAGTTGGGATTGAGCCCACGGTCATTGGTCGGAGCAAAATGATCCTGCGGAATCTGAGGCTGCTGAACTTGTGGCTGCGTTACCTGGGGCTGCTGGGCCGGAGGCTGCTGCGGTGGCGGTTGCTGCGCTTCCGATTGATTCAATGCCTGAGCCAGGGACATGATCTGCTGCATCATCGCCGGATTGGAGAGAATGGAATTCAGTTTGTCGTTCAGCTCGCTCATTCGTTACCTCGAAGTTTCTTCATCAGGTCTCTGGCCTCAGGGGTGGACAGAATTTGACTGAGCATTGCCTGGGCCTGGGAAAAATCCCCGGCCTGTGCCTGCTGCATTGCTTCGTCGAAATGCGCATCCGCGTTCTTCTGCACCAGGGAAATCAGCTCCTGACCGGCAGGGGAATTTGCGATTTTCATCAGTTCGGAAAAGTCAATGCCGCCGGAATCCTTTGCCATAAAATCTCCTCCCATCATGGCAGTAAACTGCATTCTCCCTTTACTATATGCTTGCCCCGGGACGGATGTGTTGATTTTATAAATATAAATAATTCATGAAAAATGCGGCTGGCAGTAGAAATAACCGTTTCCGTGTGGTATAATCACACCAAGATCATGATGGGGAGCAGTTGTGTTGAAGATTCTTGTTTTTTCCGATTCTCATTCGGTGCTTCGTTTCATGCGCCGGTGCATCGATACGACTCAGCCGGATGTGGTGCTCCATTTGGGAGATTTTGTCCGGGACGCTGATGCGATAGCCTCAGAGTACTCCAATCTTCGTTTTTTCCAGGTGGCGGGCAACTGCGACCGGGGCCGGGTTCCTCCTGACTTTCCGGAGATTCTGGTGGAGAACCTGGGCGGCGCGAAAATCTACATGACCCATGGGCACATGCAGGGCGTGAAGCTCTTTCTGGATAAGCTCATTCTGGACGGTCAGCGCTGCGGCGCCGATGTCATCCTTTATGGCCACACCCACGAACCGGACTGCCGGAAGCTGCCGGAGGGCCAGTGGATCATGAACCCCGGCAGCGCCGGAAATTACGGAGGGACTGCGGGAATCATTTTGTTGGATGGCAAGGATATTGTTTGCAGAATCATCCGTCAATCCGATCTGGAGGGAATGCAATGATCATCGCAGTGGACATTGGAAACAGCAACATTGTGATCGGCGGAATTCAGGACGATCGCATCCTGTTTGAGGCAAGGCTCCGTACGGATGCCACCAAAACCTCCGACGAATACTGTATCGATCTGAAAATGATATTCGACATTCACCACCTGGAGTTGTCTCGCATCGAAGGCTCCATCATCGCTTCTGTGGTGCCTCAGGTTCTGAACTCCGTCAAAACAGCCCTATGGAAGCTTACGGGAAAGACCAGCCTGGTGGTGGGCCCTGGCGTGAAAACCGGGTTGAACATCAAGCTGGAAAACCCCTCCCAGACCGGTGCGGATCTGGTGGTGGGATGTGTTGCCGCCTTGCGGGAACACAAACCGCCGCTGATTGTGGTGGACATGGGCACGGCTACCACCATTGAGGTGGTGGATGCCACAGGCGCCTTTATTGGCGGCTGTATCTGTCCCGGCGTGAGAATCTCTCTGGATGCCCTGACCCAGCGGACCGCACTGCTCCCCGGCCTTCAGCTGGACCAGCCCAAGCGTGCCATCGGGCGCAACACGGTGGATTGTATGCGCAGCGGCATCATGTTGGGTACGGCCTGCATGATCGACGGAATGATCCAGCGAATGGAGGAGGAACTGGGCAGCAAAACCACCGTCATAGCGACAGGCGGCATCGCCCAGTTTGTGATTCCGCTGTGCCGCTCCGAGATTCACTACGAGAAAAACCTGATTTTAAAGGGATTGGCCCATATTTACCAGGAAAATACCCGGTAATCAGCTGATTTTTACCAGAAGCACCAGCCAAAATACCAGCATCACGCCGGAAAGCAGTTTGCCCAGGAGCTCCAGCAGCTTCCTCTGATAATAGCTGGTGTCCGCTTCATTCGGATAAGCGGGGCAATAGTGGGAAGAATGACGATAGATGGCGTTATTTGTTTTCATAGCGATTTCTCCTTTTCTCAGCGAGGCTCCGCTGCGCTTGATGGAGAAATGATACCGCACGCTCTGTCCAAATATTTGGACATTTTCTTTGATTTATTTCAGGAGGTCACCGTTCATGGCGAAAGCAGTAAAAAGCAAATTTGCAAACCCCAACGAGAAAAAGCCAGAAAACTCTTTTAATAAAGCAGTCAGCTCTGTGTTGATGTTTCTTTACAGGACACGAAAGTTCATTATGGCACTCCCGGTGGCATATTATGCCCTTCGGATTGCCATGTATAACAGCGTCCATCTTCCCACCGAGGTGGGCATCTTCCTGCAGAACAATGGTAATTTCCTGCGGATGATTGATCGGGGCACCGCCGTTGTGGTGCCGCTGGCAGTGACCTTCGGCTGCCTGGCCATGATGATGTTTTCTCGGAAGGCCATGTACGCCTGGGCCATCAGCATTTTCTCCCTGGCTCTGCCGCTGCTGATCCTCTTCAGTAATATTTATCCTGCGTGACAAATTGTTTCCTCTTCGTTCAAGCTTTCTTCACCAATCGCGCCGGAACTGTGGTATACTATTTACAACGGAGCCGGTGGAGGAAATTGATGCCGTGGAAATCTCTGCGGATGTCCGACAATTTTGCTCGTGACAGATCGGCAAACGTTTTTACAGATAAATACGACGAAAAAGGGCAGCGGTTTTGCACCGCTGCCTTTGATTGTTTGTGACATTAGTTGGCTGAATCCACATCCTGGACCTTTTTGTTTTTTCCGTAATAGGCACAGATGTAGCAGACAAAGGAAACGCCCAGAAAACCAGCATCCACCATGGCAATCAAATCCACGAACTGGCTTGGAATTTCCGGGAAGAGCACCAGGGCAATCAGGCTGACAAACAGAACAGTGGTGCAGACCTTGCCGATCAACAGGGCACCGGGAAGCATTTTCCCGTTGAGGTAGGCGATAATCAGAGCAATCAGCTGGAATGTTTCTTTGATGACCAGCAGAGCAAGCACTGGGTAAAGCACAGGATATTTCATGGATAAACAAATCAACAGGGTGGTCTGGGTGGCTTTGTCGGCAACAGGGTCCAGCAGCATTCCTACCTTGGAGATCATGTGACATTTCCTTGCGATTTTGCCGTCGACCATGTCCGTCAGGCAGGAAAGGGCCAGAACCAACCCCGCAGCTACATATTGAGACGTTCTTTCTGCGTTTAAATACAGATAAACGTATACTGGAATCAGAAGAAGGCGAAATAAGCTGAGAAAATTAGGTATTGTAAAAACCTCTTTTTTCCAGTTCGTCATAGACATGGATCATCCTCCGTAGTAACAGCCCTTTCCCGGGCGAAGCCGGAAAAAGAATAAGTCGTATCAGCAACGATTCTTTATATTATAGTCCTTTCTTTTCCATTTATCAAGGTTTTTATAAATATTTTTTGATGAAGCTCAGGATATCCGGCGACTCTTCATCATTTCTGCCATGGCAAACTGCAGAACCAGTTGATTCCATGTTTCTTTGTCCAATTTTCCGTTCATCGGCAGGCCGCTCAGATTCTGGAATTCCGAAATGGAGTTGATCATGATTTCGTCCATCTTGCCGGAAAGCTCCGGCGGGCAGACACAGGCGTATCGGTCCGCAATTTCACAGAGCATGCACTGGGCTATTTTCAGCCGGGCACTGTGGTCACCACGGACGAAAGGAAATTCGGAATCCACTCCGTAATCGATGGGCTGTGGGGCAGACAATGCTTTCATGGCCTCGTCATACATCCGAACAATTTCATCCCAGGTCTGCTGGTTGGTGATTCCCGTAACCGGCAGACCGCGCTTGCGCTGAAAGGTGCTGATTGCTGCCTGGGTCTCCGGTCCATAGATTCCATCCGGGACAATTCGCTCATAAGCATCACTGAAAAGTGCAATGGTTCGCAGCATGGTTTGAAGGCTCCGAATGGGCTGGTTGTAAAAAGTACGTTCCGGATTCATCGATTCGCCTCCTGCTGTGCAGCATCCCGATCACCGCCGGAAAGGGGATTGCCCGGATACTGGGTCATCTCCGTCGACCGGAGGTAACGGCTGCGCTGTCCGTTTTGACCTGCGATTGCCGATGTATAGGGAAGCCGTTCAAAATCTCTCAGGCTGGTGTCCTCAATGCCGATAAACTGGTTGTAAATTGCTTCCCAGGTGTCGTAGTTGACAATGCCGGTTTGGGGCAGTCCAAATCGTCTCTGGGCTGCAAGCACTGCGTCCCTGGTTGCCGGGCCGAATATTCCGTCCACCGTAATTGGAGGAATCTCGGAAATATAGGCGGAAAGAACGCTCAGCATGTATTGCAGCTGCTCCACCCGGATTCCCCGGTCGCCCTGCTGGATTGGGTTCCTGCTGGCCCAGGCGATGTTATAATAGGTCTGGCCCTGGCTTTGCAGCTCTGCCAGTTTGTTCACCGCAGTGTAGAGCCGCACCAGCTCATACCAGGTTGCCGGGCCTACGATGCCGTCCACCTGGAGGTTAAATATTTCCTGGAATTTCCGCACGGCTGCCTCGGTTTGCTCTCCAAAAATGCCGTCGATTCGGGGGATTTTGGGAATCGCTGGATAGTTTTCGGCGATTCGGTTCAGCTCCGTCTGAATGATTACCACATAGGGGCCGATGTTTCCCCGGCGGATTGGCGTTCCGGGATAGGAGGAGGTGTAGTCGCGCACCGGCGCATCGTAGACGATTTCCACATTGCCGTAATAGTTCCGCAGAATTTGGGTGGAGTTGTAGCCCTGCTGGGCCAGCTCCTGGCTGCCCCATTGGCTCAGCCCTTCACAGGTGACGGTGGTGCCGTTGCAGTATTTGGCAGCCAGGGGTTCCACAAATCCCGGTCGGCGCAGGTAGTCGTTAAACATTTCCTCCGCTAACCGGGCGATGTTGGTAAAATAGCTTCGGCCGTAAACAAAGAACTGGTCGTAGGCCGTGTTGTTGGTGATGTCAAAATCGTAGCCCCGGCTGCGGTAGAACTCGGTGTAAACCCGGTTCAAAGCAAAGGAGACAATGGCCAGAATGTTGGCCCGGAGGGCGCTTTCGTCCCAGGTGGGGTAGATTTCACTGGAGGCAACATTTTTAATATAGTCTACGAAATCCACGGTCACATTGGGGGCGTCCTCGTTGGGCGCCCCCAGGTGAACGGTAATCGTCTGGGGAACATATGGAATAACAGTCGGCATGTGCTTCCCCCTTTATAGGTTCTGGGGCGGCGTTGTCACATCCATGCTGTCTTCCTGGCCCACGGGCAATTGGGACAGGGGAATCATCTTCAGATCCTGAAAGGTGAGCGTGTTTGCAAAGATCTGAATGTCTTTCGATTCAAAGGGACCGAAACCGTCGCGGTAGGCAACAAGGTTTACAAGCGTATAAGGCTTTTGTTCCGCCCCCGGCTCCTGACTTTCCGACAGGTTGGGAACCGGAATCTCAATGGGGGCGATCAGCCCACTCCGGTCCGTCACCCGCATGGCGATGGCCGTCTGATCCGGTGCGGTTACCACCACCGCCACATCCCGCAAAGGAATCTGGGCATTGCTGGTGTAAGCACGGGCCTGTAAGTATCCAATGGTAGGCATATTCATCCCTTCCTTTCCATACTCCGTTATGATATGCAGTCCGGGATAAAAAAGTGCAGGCAGGGCAAAAGGTGCCTGCCTGCTACAGAAACTGCTTCATCTGGTCAACATTCGCGCTTTCCGTATCCAGCAGCTTCAGGGAAAGGGCGGATACCGAATCATCCTGCTGCTCCATTTGATGCAGGTTTTTCAGCCCCTTGATGACACCGCTGGTGTTTCCGCGAATCATCATTTCCGCGATTTTGCTGTTCACTTCGCCGTAGGACAGTTTCATTTTTGTCATCCGGTCGGTCATGAAGCGGATGGAGGGATTCAGCTCCGGCAGAACCCAGCTTCGTTCCGCGGCAATGGAATGGGCCTGGGTTTCGATGGCGTCGTACTCCTGGAGCTGGGCTTCCATGGCTTGACGCAATTCCGGCTTCATTTCTGCTTCCAGCGCGCTGCGGATGCCGATTTGCCCCATCTGCGTGGTTTTCAGGACGGAGGATAGAATTTCTTTACTGTCTTTCAATTTCATCACCCAAAGGAGTATGTGTAGAATGTAAAATTCTATTCGGTCACTTCCGGCCGAGGGAAATCATATAATACTCAGACGGAAGGATGTGGTTATCCAATGTGTGCAATTGCAGGCTGTATCAATTTGGATATTTCTCAGGAGATTGCCCGGAAAATGCTGGAAACGATGGGCCGCCGGGGACCGGATGGGCAGGGCATCTTCCGGGAGGGGAGCTGTACCCTGCTCCATTCCAGATTGGCCATCATCGATCCCCAGGGCGGCAGGCAGCCCATGAGCGTAACCTTTGGCAAAGAAACATACACACTGGTCTATAATGGGGAACTGTACAATACCCTGGAAATCCGCCGGGCACTGGAAAAAGCAGGACATTCCTTCCTGGGCCATTCCGATACCGAGGTCGTACTCCATGCCTATGCCCAATGGGGAAGCGAATGTGTGGAGCGCTTCAACGGGATTTTCGCTTTTGCCGTCTGGGAACAAAATGCCCAGCGGCTTTTCCTGGCCCGGGACAGGATTGGGGTAAAGCCTTTTTTCTACACGGAGTGGGAAAACGGACTGCTGTTTGCTTCGGAAATGAAAACCATCCTCTGTTATCCGGGAAGAAAAGCCCAGTTGGATGGGGATGGTGCGTACCAGCTGCTGCTTCTGGGCCCTGGGCGTGTTCCCGGCAGTGGTGTGTTCCACGGAATCCGGGAATTGGAGCCGGGCTGGCGGGGGTATTATGAGAAGGGCCGCCTCTCTGTGCAGCAGTACTGGAAATTGCGGGACTACCGACATACCGATTCCTTTGAGGAAACCTGCGAAAAGGTGCGTTATCTGGTAAATGATGCCATCAAACGGCAGATGGTGTCCGATGTGCCCATCGGCACCTTTTTGTCCGGCGGCCTGGATTCCAGCATCATCAGCGCCATCTGCGCCCGGGAAATGGCCGGGAAGGGGGAGCAGCTCCCCACCTTTTCAGTGGACTATCTGAATAATGACCGGTATTTCCAACCGGGAAAGTTCCAGCCAAATTCGGATGACGCCTATATTGAAATGATGTGCTCCGCCATTCATCCTGCCCACCATTGGACTGTCCTTACACCGGAGGACCTGGCGGGGGAATTGGAAAATGCCACTATTGCCCGGGATTTGCCGGGAATGGCGGATGTGGATTTTTCCCTGTTGGCCTTCTGCCGGGAAATCGGAAGGGAGGTCAAGGTCGCCCTTTCCGGGGAGTGCGCGGACGAGATTTTCGGCGGCTATCCCTGGTACCGGGACCCGGAGGTGCGGGCGCAAGCGGGCTTTCCCTGGTCCCAGACAACGGCCCAGCGGGCCAAACTGATGACCGGCCGGCTTGCCAAATTTGGTTCGCCGGAAGACTACGTGATGGATGCCTATCTGGAAACCTGCCGCCAAAGCGACATCCTGCCGGAGAATTCTCCTGCAGAGATCAGAATGAAGGAAATGGTGAATCTGAATTTCCGATGGTTCATGCAGACCCTGCTGGATCGAAAAGACCGGATGAGTATGTTCTCCGGCCTGGAGGTTCGGGTACCCTTCTGCGATTACCGGATTGCGGAATATCTGTATGGCGTTCCTTGGGAATTCAAGGATTACAGAGGCAGGGAAAAAGGACTGCTGCGTCACGCCGTCCGGGATATGCTCCCGGAGGAAATTGTGCAGCGAAAGAAAAGCCCCTATCCCAAAACCTTCGACCCCCACTATGAGCAGCTGATGGAAGGCAGGCTGCAAAAAGTGTTGGCGGAAAAGGAGAATCCGCTGTTCTGCCTGATTGACCGGGAGAACCTGAAAGCATTTCTTGCGCAGGAAAGTCAGTGGCCCTGGTACGGCCAACTGATGCGTCGGCCCCAGACCATGGCATATCTTCTGCAAATCGAATTCTGGCTCAGGCAGTATCAAGTAGATTTCCTGTTTTGATAAATGAAGGCCTGCTTCGCAAAAGGAAGCAGGCCTTGCCGGGGTTATTCCATGGGATATTCTTTGACGGATTTCATTTCCAGCGGAATTCGGACGAAGGAATCAATGATCTCCGTGGCCTGTTCCTCGGAAATGGGAGTCAGACCGGTTCCGTCCTGGGATTCGTCCAGCATCCAGCTTTCATGATAGGCGTCATATTCCACATCCATCAGCTTTTCTATGCGTCCGTTTTCGTCGATCTGGAAGTAGAAATGATAGGGCTTGCCGTCCAGGAAGACATAGTCCTCATACACATTCCCCTCGCACAGATAGCCCTCATAATAACTGGATGCGATCCTTTCTGTTTTACCGCTCCGGAGGGTCCAGATTGCGTGTATGTGGCCCTCTTTTCCCAGAATCAGTTCCTCCTGGCCGTCTTCTGTCACATCCAGAAGGGTGTATTCCATGGTATCCCAGAAGTTTTCATAGGCCACACTGCAGTAGCTTGTAAAGTAGGACTCATTATCCCGAATCTGGCAGATCAAATCCCCGTAATTGTCGTGGAACTCATTCTCCTCATAGAGGCGTCTGCGTTCCGCTGCCTCTTCGGGATCCTCTGTGGCGTCTTGCATGGCCTGATACCTTTCCTCAAGCTCCTGCTGAAGCTGGGGCATATTCTCAACCTGCTTCGGCTTCAGGGAATAATCCAAAGCTTCCGCAATCAGCTCCATATCCCTGTGGGTCATCACATCCCCGGGGCTGTCCCAATTCCAGCCCACATTCCGGATGGTAACATTGATGAAGGCATCTTCCCGGTCGTACAGAATATAGGCGTCGCCTCCCTTGTCGCTTGCAATGAGAACCTCTGTTCCATCCGGCAGGGTGTAATTCCACTGCTCCACCGATTCTCTATCCTCGATGGTGATATACGCGCTGGTAAAGTAATCTTTATCCCGATAATCATAGATGAGGGTGAAGTCAAATTCCTGGCTTGTCTCCGGGTTCTGGAGGGTTGCCCGATAAGAAGCGTTAAAATTGCCGCATTCCGCAACCCTGGCACCGCCGAATTCCGTTTTTAAATTGGACTTTTCTGCTGTGATACCGGGAACCTCCAGCACCTGGGTGAACACCTCCGCGGCGCTCTCCTGGAAGATGACTGCGTCTCCTTCCAGCTTCAAATCGTATTTCCGGCAAATTTCGTCGATTTTGTCCAGCATTTCCTGGGAGTAGGCATCTACATAGTTTCTGTACAGGGCGCCTCTTTCGAAGCCGGCATTTTTGCGCCAAAGGGAACCGTCTGGGTCGTAGTGCTCTTTAAATGTCATCCATTCTTGCATTGCCAGGAAGTTTGCGCTGCCCTCGGCTCCGGAAATGGAGATGTACTGCTTCACCTTTTCGGTGGCGGGGATCTTACTTCCGTCCTCCGCATAGCGCATGTTATCCACATAGGTTTCTTCCCCAATGCGCAGGTCCTCCAGATGGAGCAGGAGCACGGCGCAGCCCATCAGAAGCACCATCAGGGCGATGATGGCCGCAACGGACAAGGGCCTCCGGATTCTGATGATTCCGTGAGATTCCTTTTCACCGCAGCTTTTTGTGTCAGAAGGAAACTGACCATATTCTGCTTTTTCAATCAGATCATTGCCCACATCGGTTAGCCCAAAGAGAATATCCTTTCCTTTCATACTTTCATTCCCTCCTTCTCAAAATACGTGCAGAGCTTGGCTCTGGTTCGGTTCAGCCGCATCAGAACGGCGCTTTCGCTGATTCCATACCGGGCGGCGATTTCCGCGATGGTGTCCGCATACCAGTATCGCCGCAGGAAAACCATCTGATTTTCCGGAGTCAGGGTACGCAGGAAACGGTCGAGAATCATGCCCAATTCCTTTGCTTCCATTTCCCTGTCCCGTGATTGGTCCGGGATACACATTTCCATTTCCTCGGTCAGGCTGACGATCTCGGCCTTCCTTTTCCCGGCATTTTTCCAGTCGAGCCTTTTCAGCGCGAAATTTCTACAGATTTTTGCCAGGTACGCAAAGAAATGCTGAGGCCTCTGGGGAGGAATCGTATCCCATGCCTTCATATAGGTGTCGCTGACGCTCTCCTCGGCATCCTGCCCGTTTTTGACGATGTTCTCTGCCAGATGATAAAGACGCCGGCCGTAGGTTTCATCTGTGTGCTTGATGGCATCTTCATTTCTGGCGAAGAACAGGTCAATGATTGTGCTGTCATCCATTGGGTTCACCTCACTTGTGCTTTTGTTCCTCACCCTGGTAGATCGTTTTTCGTCCAAAAACCTCACGCATCATGATAGCATTTTTTTGAGAAAAGGAAAGAGTCTGCTTCCCTCCAATAGAGAAGCAGACTCATGAATGAGGAATTGTATTACGCCTGGGGAACCGGGAGTTCTGTTCCATCCGGCAACTGGACATAGGCAACCTGATTCAGATCGATGGTGGATTCTGCCTGCAAATTCTGTACGCCGGAGCTTGCGTTATCACCGTACAACGTAATTCTGCTCCCATCTTTCATCATGACATAGACACATCCATCGCCTACCGTCAAGAAGTCCGGTGCAGCGTGCTCCATGTCACAGATAATGCTGGCACTCATCGGACGCAGGATAAAGGAGGTAATAGAGGCATCCTGATATATATCATTGCCCTCCATATCCCATCCAATGGCTGCTTTGGAAGCAACAGGGAAGGAGATCATTTCCAGTTCTTCTATGATCACATCTTCAAAAAACACATCAAATGACCAGGCACCCTGGACAAGAAGATATTCTTCAGGCTCGTTCGTCTTCTCGTCAAGGTAACTTGCATAAATATCCTGCCAGTAGATGCTCCATACATGACCGGCGGCAAAGGGAGCTTCTCCTGCTCTTATTTGCTCAGAACTGGCGGAATATTTCAGAATCACATTCTGGGTGCAGGATTTTCCATCCCCATCATCTTCCACGCTGTATCCGCCGCTGACATTGCCGGAGCCTTCTGTAACCGGCTCAAAGAAGCCTCACCGGTTGCGATGTTTCAGAGATACGGGATAACCGTCGTGCTCCAAAAGATTGACATCCTCAGGGGCAGTGATCCCCAAAGTGATCGTTGCAATGTTTCCATCGGATTTGACAGACTTCAATTCAATGGAATAGCCGTCAATTGTTTTGCCGGAACCTTCCGCTTGCTCCGTGAGGTTTTCCCATCCTTCCACCAGCTTGGGCTGAATGGAAAAGTCAATTACATCAGCCAGGCGCTCAATCTCCTGATCGGTCATAACCTCTTTTTCGATGGTCATATTTCCGGCTGCATCACTGGAATACTGCTCGTGGATGAATTCATATCGAAGTGTTACCGTATAATTTGGCATATCACAGAAGATATATCCACGCCAATCGGAAGGAGACCGGAAGATCAGTACATCTGCACCGGAAGCTGCCCGATATGTCCATTCTTTCCAAGTCTCAATTTCTCTCAGGGAAATAACATCTTCTGTGAAGGCATCTTTACGCA
>JALFGI010000092.1 GCA_022777455.1 Clostridiales bacterium
AGCTGCATTCCGGTATTTTTTTGAGCGGTTCCCAGGGGCTACAGCTCGCTGTTCAGCAGGAAATCCCGCACCACAACCGCTGCCGCGCCTTCCGCGCCCCGGTCGGGACTGTAGGGAAGAAACACAAATTTTGTCCGGCCAACGTGTACCCGGAACATATTCCGCTGCACGGAGCGGAGTAAGGCAGATTGATTCTGCTGGGTTTCCAGCATATGTCCGTCCAGCATCACCGTCCGGGGGCTGACGGTATTGATGGTGTTGGCCAGGGCGATTCCCAGATAGTCCAAAGCATCCTCCATCACCAGCTTCACCCCTTGGTCGCCAAGCTGCTGGGCTTTCAGAACCTGCTCCATGTTCAGCATGTCCGGATCGCTGCACAGCGTGGGCAAAAATTCGGATTCCCCGTCGGTCATCAGCCGGCGGCAACGCTGCAGTACCGCCCGCTCTCCGGCCAGGGCCTCCAGGCATCCCCGATTGCCGCAGGTCGGGCAAACCGGACCGCCCCGCTGCACCACGGTGTGGCCGATTTCTCCGGCAGCGGCGGATTGGCCATAGAGCACCTTTCCGTCGATGATCATCTGACAGGCAACGCCGTTGGAGACAAAAAAGTAGGCAAAGGGGTCCGTGGTCACCGAACGGCGAACCAGATCGGCGTGGATCATTCTGGCCCGGACGTTATTTTCCACCACCACCTTCACCCCCAGCAGCTGCCCCAGCTCCCGGGACAGATCGTGGTCGTTCCATCCCCGCTGGAAGGTGGTATACACCCTTCCGGCGCTGCCGTCAATCAGCCCGGGCAGACAGATGCCAATGCCCAACAGATGGTCCGTGCCGATCCCGGAAACAGCCAGAAAGTCGGAAATCTCCCGGTGGAGCACCTCCAGCGTCCTGCTGTATTCATCCAGCTTATATTCCGTGTGCCGCCGGGAGAGGACGGTTCCCTGCAAATCGGTGAGCACCAGGTTGATCCAGTAGGGGCTCACATCCACCCCACAGATGGTGTAAGCCGTGGGCACAAACTCCAGCATCACCCGGGGCCGCCCGGCGGTCTTGCCCTCCTCCGGGGCAGCGGTGTTGGTTTCCTGCAGAAGCCCGCGGCTGATAAGCCGGGACACCGCACCGGTGATGGTAGGTGTGGTAAGCCCCAGCTCCTTTGCCACTTCCACCCGGGAAATGGGGCTGTGCTGATAGATGTATTTTTTTATCAGGTGGTAATTATTCCGCCGGAGCAGAAGGTGATTGCTTCCCTTTTCGGTCATTACGATCCACCGCGCCTTATTTGTTAATTGTTTTTATTATTGTAACTCCGATATCCGGTAAATACAAGATGTTGATTTGCCCAAATTCCCCGCATGGTTTTCGTGGGGATCACGAGACGCTCCCACAGGCTGTTTTCTGAACGCCCTTTCCAGTCCCGGCAGGCAACGGATTCCATAAAACAAAAGCACCCGCGAAGGGCAATGTCAGTAAGTTAAGCTGACGAATCCTCCTACCATCAGGAATGAGATGGTAGGAGGATTTTTTCGTAATAATTCAAAAAAGGACTTGACAAATGTGTCATTTCGTGGGGCTATTTTGCTAACTGCGGTTAGCAAAATGGCCCTTGTAGTTAGAAGTGTGTCCCGGCACACCAAACTACAAGGAGGCGTAGCAAGGTTGAAAAAACATTAGGCAACCTCTAAGGCAACACCGCACAATGGGGCAAAAGACCCGCCGAAGCCCGCAGCTCCCATTGTGCGGTGTTGCCTTAATCAAAGTCCAGTATAAAAACTACTTTTGATGGTTTGGACGAGAGATTTTGTTCTGGCAAAAGACCCGCCCCAACCGCAAAGGGTAGTTTTTAGAGGCGCCCTTAAGTTTTTTATAAACAAGCGGCATTGTGCAGCACTCATTGTCCGTAAAATTCCAGAAAACGTTTGGTTTCTGGTTGGGCGGGAGTATACAGGACCTGCGCCTTTTCCCCGGATTCCACCAGCTTTCCCTTGTGGAAAAACAGCACCGCATCTGCTATGCGCCGGGCCTGCTGCAGAGAATGGGTCACTAAGATCAGGGCACATCCGGCCTTTCCGGTATAATCCTGGATCAGTTTTTCCGCTGCGCAGGTCGTCTCCATATCCATGGCGGCGGTGGGCTCGTCCAGTATCACCAGATCAAATTGCCGCATCATCAAACGGGCCAGAGCCATCCGGGCAGTCTCTCCGCCGGAAAGCCGGTCAGAGCGCTTCTTTTCCAGATGGCATAACTGGAGCGCTTCCATCAGTTCATTGGCTTTGGCGACATCAGCGCCGCCCAACAGAACATTCTTCTTCGTACTCATCCGAAAGGCATAGGGCTTTTGCGGCAGGTAACCAACGGAAATCTCCGCCGGACGTCCCATTTTCTGATCGGCAGGAAGAATCCCTGCAAGGATTTTTGCAAAGGTGGACTTGCCGCTGCCGTTGGCGCCGATCACGGCGTAAATTTTCCCGGGCTGCAATTCGATTCCCGGAAAGTCCAGGACGGTAACGCCGTCATAGGTTTTGGAAAACGCCGGAAGAAGCATCAGCTCAGCCTCCTTTGCAGCAGGGAAATGACAATGTTCACAAGCAGAGAAATCGCCAGCAGAATCATGCCCAGTGCGATACCCAGGGAGAAATTGCCCCGATTGGTATACTGCATGATGGCTGTGGTCATGACGTTGGTTTTCCACGCAATGGCGCCGCCCACCATGGATACCGCGCCCACCTCCGCAATGGAGCGGGCAAAGGCCAGCAGGTAGGCGGAGAATATCTGATAGACGCATTCCCCGCACAGCAGAAGAAAGGTTCGGAAGCTGCCAAGCCCCAGTCCTTTCGCTGTTTCCCGGACAGCAGAGGCAATCCCCGCCACATAGGTTTCCATATTGCTGACGACAATGGGCGTAATCAGCACGACCTGGGCCATGACCATGATTTTCACCGTGAACAGCAGCTTCATGTGCCGCAGCGGGCCGACGCCGGAAAACAGCATATAAAACAGCAGTCCGCAAACCACCGGCGGCATTCCCATCAGCGTCCGATTTACCACCACAAGAACGTTCCTTCCGGGGAATTTACAGGCACCCAGCCAGATTCCCAGGGGAACACCCAGTAAAAGGGCGATCAGGGAGCTCTGAATGCTCATTTTGGCGGTGACACTCAGGATATTCATCAGTTCTGCATCCGCCGACAGAATCAACGCGATTGCTTTTTGCAGCGCACTGCCCATGAAAACACCCCTTCTTAAAAATCCCGTGGGGAAGATCCCCACGGGATAGATTCTATGTCACTTTTGCCGGAAAAGCAATCCTTACATCTCGCCGTTGTTGGCAACGAAGGTCAGGAAGGTGGCCTTGTCGGTGAGAATGTAAGCGCCCATTTCTTCAGCCATGACCAGGCAGGCGCCCATGCCGGTATTTGCGGAAACGTACCAGTCGGTGTAATCTGCAAAGGACTCGGCTTCCTTGGTAATGCCCAGAGCTTCGGGCCACAGGGACAGCTCCTTGGTATGGGTGCCGGAAGCATCGCCCCGGGAAACGAAGGTGTACTTGCCGTCAGCAATGGCGGCAAAGGCATCCAGAACGGAAGCGCTGTCCTTGACACCGGCGGGGTCAGCAGAGGGGCCGCACAGGACGAAGTAGTTGTAGAGGAAGGAAATACGCTCAGCCTCGAAGCCGTCCACAACCCGGGCGAAGCCCTCTTCCACGAAGGCCTCCTCCTGGCTCTTGGAGTGCACCAGAATCAGATCGGCGTTGCCGAACTTGGCGGCGTTGATGGCCTTGCCGGTACCGGCGGACTGAACCTCCACGGTGTAGCCATAGGTTTCCTCAAACACGGGCAGCAGATAGCCCAGCAGGCCGGAGTCGTTGACGGAGGTGGTGGTGGACAGGCGGATTACCTTGGTTTCCTCGGTGGCGGGAGTAACTTCACCGGCATAGACGGGAGCGTCGTCCTTCACATAGAATAGGTGCTCACCATATTCAGCAACACCGTAGTCGCCGGCCATGTCCAGCGCCTCCTGGCTCAGCAGCCAGTGAATCAGGGCATCGGCACCGGCGGTGTTCACAGCCACGTCGGAAACCGCATTGCCATCGGCATCGGTAAAGGGAGCCTCGGGGTTAACCGCGATGACAGTATAGGTGTTGAGCATCTTGTCGTCTGCTTCCTTCAGGATACAGGTGTCAACCACCAGACCAGCCTCCTGGGAAGCGGCGGCACCGGTGGCTGCCAGGCCCAGCAGCATCACGGCAGCCAAGAGCAGGGAAATCAGCTTTTTCATGTTCGTTCCTCCAAATTCACAGAATGAAACAACGAGCCGCTCCAAAGGCAAAAGGGCACACGGATTACGTAGAAACCTTTGCTTTTGGAAAGAGGCTCGTCCACCGCTTTTCAAAACGCTTTTTGCAGATGCCGGGAGGGGCTGCATTGTTTGCAACGATTGTACCATAAAAAATGACAAATGGCAATCCTTTTATCGTTTCTTTTTTGTCGGAATTGTGATATGATAGAGCTGCAGGAGGGATCGGCGATGGTCATGGAAGAGAACTGGGGGATTTCTGAAGCGCGCATGGCGGAGTTTCTTTCCCGGCAGCCGGATGTGACACCCGCCCAGGATGGCTTTGTATTCCGGGACTGCCGGATTCTGCTGACAGCCCTTTCCCACAATGCCCTGGGAAAATGGCCCATTCCCAGAACCCGGGTGGTCATCACCGGCAGTGAGGATGATGCCCGGGAAATCCATCGCCGTCTTTTCCTCCGGTTCCTGTCCGCCGGAGGCTGACCCAATCACCAAAAAGGAGACAACCTATGAGCAAGAAACAATCCCCGTCCATGGACGCATGGCTGGCAGAAGCCAAATGCCACGAAAGTGCCCCGAAAATCGGCATGTATCTGACCCACAACGGCATCGTCCGCCAAAGCGCCAAGGCCAAGGTGCGCTTTGGCGCCGAGGACACCCAGAGCGTCACCGGAATGTATTTTTCCTATGAGCCGGAGAAGGTGGAAGCCATCATCCAGGAAACCTACAAAATGGATGGCATCTATTACATCCGGGTCTGGCTCAACGAGGGCCGGCTGGAAGTGGGCGATGACATCATGTACGTCCTCATCGGCGGCGACATCCGCCCCCATGTGGTGGATGCCCTGCAATATCTGGTGGGACGCATCAAAAACGAGTGTGTGACGGAAAAGGAGCTGTACTGATATGACGGACTGGGAAAAATGTGTCTCCTTTCACGGGCACAGCTGCGGCGGACTGCGCATCGGCTATCAGGCGGCGCAGTATGCCCGGCGCCTGCTGAACGTGGATTTCTCCGACAACGAGCAGCTGGTGTGCATCAGTGAAAACGACGCCTGCGGGGTGGACGCCATCCAGGTGCTGCTGGGCTGCAGCATCGGCAAGGGAAATCTTCTGTTTCACATGGCAGGAAAGCAGGCCTTTTCCTTTTACAACCGGGCCACGGGCCAGTCTGTCCGCCTGGTGCTGAAGCCCAAGCCTGCCGGGATGACCCCGGAGGAATCCTCCCGGTACTACTTTGACCACAGTCCACAGGAATTATTTGACGTGAAGGAAACCAGAATTCCCCTGCCTGTCAAAGCCAGGATTTTCGACAGCTACAACTGTGAAAGCTGCGGTGAAAAGACCGGTGCCAACTGGATTCGCCTTGTGGGTGGAAAGAAGCTTTGCATGGACTGCTATGAAAGCTATAACCGTTTTGATGTGTGAAATATAAGGCAACACCGCACAATGGGAGCTGCAGGCTTCGGCGGATCTTTTGCCCCAATCGTGCAGTATGAAAAATGGGAAATACATCCAGTATTCCCACATTTTTCATACTTTCGCTTGTGTCAAAATCTCTCGCCGAATCTCCTTG
>JALFGI010000146.1 GCA_022777455.1 Clostridiales bacterium
TCCTTTGAAGTCACCGACGAAAAAGGGCAGAAGCAAATTATCCGGGACCTGAACCTGGACGTGGACGAGGGCAAATTCGTGGTGATCACCGGACCCAACGGCAGCGGCAAGTCCACCCTGGCCAAGCTGATTGCGGGCATCGAAAAGCCCACCGGCGGTCAGATTTTCTTCGACGGTCAGGATATTACCGGGTTTTCCATCACCGACCGGGCCAACCTGGGCATCAGCTTTGCCCTGCAGCAGCCTGTGCGCTTCAAGGGTATCACTGTGCTGGACCTGCTGCGGCTGGCCGCCAAGAAGCGGCTGAGCGTGGGGGAGGCCTGTACCTACCTTTCCGAGGTGGGCCTGTGCGCGAAAGATTATGTTAACCGTGAAGTCAACGCATCCCTCTCCGGCGGCGAGCTGAAGCGGATCGAAATTGCAACTGTGCTGGCCCGGAGCACCCGGCTGTCCATTTTCGACGAGCCGGAGGCGGGCATAGACCTGTGGAGCTTCCAGAGCCTGATCAAGGTTTTCCGCCACATGCGGGACACCATCCACGGCTCCATCCTCATCATCTCCCACCAGGAGCGGATTCTGGACATTGCCGACGAAATCGTGGTGCTGGACCAGGGTGGCATCCGCAGCCGGGGAACCAAGGAAGAGATCATGCCGGAGCTGATGCGCAGCGCCGACGTGGCGAGAAGCTGCTCAAGAATCGAAGAAGGGGGCGTGTAACCATGGCATTGGATGAAATTCAGATTCGGCTGCTGCAGGAGATTGCCGACCTGCACACCGTCCCCGAAGGAGCCTATAACATCCGCTCCAACAGCGCCCTGGCCGGCAGAAACACCACTGCCAACATTGACATTGTCTCCAAGCCCGACGGCTCCGGCATTGACATTCACATCAAGCCCGGCACCAAAAAAGAGAGCGTTCACATCCCCGTGGTGCTCTCCGAGAGCGGCCTGAAGGAGACGGTTTACAACGATTTTTACATCGGTGAGGATTCCGACGTGGTGATCGTGGCGGGCTGCGGCATTCACAACTGCGGCGTGCAGGATTCCCAGCACGACGGCGTTCACCGTTTCTTCGTGGGCAAAAACGCCAAGGTGAAATATGTGGAAAAACACTATGGCGAGGGTGACGGCGACGGTAAGCGTATCCTCAACCCCGTCACCGAGGTGACCATGGAGGAGGGCAGTTCCATGGAGATGGAAATGGTGCAGATCAAGGGCGTGGACTCCACCGTCCGCACCACCCGCGCCACGTTAGCGGCGGATGCCTCCCTGGTGGTCCGGGAGCGGCTGATGACCCACGGAAACCAGTGGGCCGAGAGCATCTACACCACGGAGCTCAACGGCGACGGCGCCCGGGCAGACGTGGTTTCCCGCAGCGTGGCCAAGGACCATTCCTATCAGAAGTTTGACTCCCGCATCACCGGCAACGCCGCCTGCACCGGCCACACCGAGTGCGACGCCATCATCATGGGAGATGCCCGGATTCTGGCCGTGCCCCAGCTGGAGGCCAACAACATCGACGCTGCTCTGATCCACGAGGCTGCCATTGGCAAGATCGCCGGCGAGCAGATCATCAAGCTGATGACCTTAGGGCTCACCGAGCAGGAGGCCGAGGAGCAGATCGTCAACGGATTCCTGAAATAAAGCTTTTGGGCTGCTTCCCTTCGGAAGCAGCCCTTTTTTCATTTTTACGTACCGGAACCGGCGTACTCCTTGGCTCTCCCTTTGGGAGAGCTGTCAGCCGAACAGGCTGACTGAGAGGGTTCTGCATTGGAGAATTAGGAGCGTCTTATTGGGTGCGGTACCCTCTCAGTCTGCCCCTATGGGGCAGACAGCTCCCCATAGGGGGAGCCAAGGGAACTGTCTAACCCGCCAAATTACAATTTACCGAATTGCCTGCTCATACCAAAAGGCACAAAATTTTATTGTTTTCTTCCGAATTTTTCCACATGATTTACAAGACGATTGCAATTTAAAGTTGCTCATGATAGAATGAAGCCGTATATTGAAATCAAACGGCAGCAGAATGAACGTCTCTGTTCCAATTTTACTAAAGGAGAATGACTATGGATTTCAAAACCACCGCCCTGGGCATTGAGCTGGGCTCCACCCGGATCAAGGCAGTGCTCATCGACGAAAACCACATTCCCATCGCCTCCGGCTCCCACGAATGGGAGAACCAGCTGGTGGACGGTATCTGGACCTATTCCATGGAGGCCGTCACCGCCGGTATTCAGGACTGCTACCGGGAGCTGAAAAAGGACGTTGCCGAAAAGTTCGGCGAGACACTCACCCAGGTGGGCGCCATCGGCGTTTCCGCCATGATGCACGGCTACCTTCCCTTTGACAAGGACGGCAACCAGCTGGCAAGCTTCCGCACCTGGAGAAACACCATCACCGGCGAGGCTGCCGAAAAGCTGTCCGCCGCCCTGAACTTCAACATTCCCCAGCGCTGGAGCATTGCCCATCTGTACCAGGCCATTCTGAACAAGGAAGACCATGTGGGAAACATCGCCTTCCTCACCACCCTGGCAGGCTACATCCACTACCTGCTCACCGGAGAAAAGGTGATGGGCATCGGCGAGGCCTCCGGTATGTTCCCCATTGATTCTGCCAAGCTGGACTATGACCAGGCCATGGTGGAGAAATTCGATTCCATGAGCGGCAGAAATTGGAAGCTGCGGGATATCCTGCCCAAGGTCCTGGTAGCCGGCGAGAGCGGCGGCGTGCTCACCGAAAGCGGCGCCAAGTTCCTGGATCCTGCCGGCGATCTGCTTCCCGGCATTCCCGTGGCCCCTTGTGAGGGCGATGCGGGCACCGGCATGGCAGCCACCAACTCCGTGCGGGAGCGCACCGGCAATGTCTCCGCCGGTACCTCCGACTTTGCCATGCTGGTTACGGACCACCCCTTGGGTGTCCACCGGGAGATCGACATGGTCACCACCCCCGCCGGTGCACCTGTGGCCATGGTCCACTGCAACAACTGCACCTCCGACATCAACGCCTGGGTGAACCTGCTGAGTGAATTTGCTTCCTTCATCGGTGCCCCTCAGGACAAGGGGCAGCTCTTCACCATGCTCTTCCGCAAGGCCCTGGAAGGGGATGCGGACTGCGGCGGCCTGCTGAGCTACAATTACTTCTCCGGTGAGGGCGTCACCGATCTGGACGAAGGCCGTCCCGTCTTCGCCCGTACCCCCAACGCCAGCTTCACCCTGGCCAATTTCATGCGCACCCACATCCTGTCCGCTCTGGCCACGCTGAAAATCGGTCTGGACATTCTGACGGGAGAGGAAAATGTACAGGTGGACAAGCTCTATGGCCACGGCGGCTTCTTCAAGACGCCCGGCGTGGGCCAGCGGATGCTCTCCGCCGCCATCGGCGCCCCGGTGAGCTGCATGGAAACCGCCGGTGAGGGCGGCCCCTACGGTATGGCTCTGCTTGCTGCCTACATGGTGCGCAAGGACGAAGGCGAAACCCTGGCGGACTATCTGGACAACAAGGTATTTGCCGGCGCCGCCGCCACCACCCTGATGGCGGACCAGGCGGATATTGATGGCTTCAACGATTTTCTGGAGCGCTACCTGCGGGCGTTCCCCATGGAAAAAGCGGCAGTGGAGGGCCTGTAATCATGCTGGAAAAACTGAAAGAGGAAGTATATCTTGCCAATATGGAGCTGCCCAAACGGGGGCTGGTCACCTATACCTGGGGCAATGTCTCCGGCATCGACCGGGAGAAGGGCTTGTTTGTCATCAAGCCCAGCGGCGTGGATTACGATAAGCTTACCCCCGGCGACATGGTGGTTATGGACCTGCAGGGCAACAAGGTGGAGGGCGAGCTGAATCCCTCCTCCGACACCAAGACCCACATGGTGCTCTACAACGCCTTCCCCAAGGTGGGCGGTATCGTCCATACCCACAGCCCCTATGCTGTCGCCTGGGCGCAGGCCGGTGAAGATCTGCCCTGCTACGGCACCACCCATGCCGACTATTTCTACGGCAGCATCCCCTGCGCCCGCCACCTGACCCAGGAAGAGCTGGACGAGGATTACGAGCGGAACACCGGCGTCACCATTGTGGAGACCTTCAAAGAGCGGGGACTGGACCCCAAGGCTGTCCCCGCGGTGCTGTGCTTCAGCCACGGCCCCTTCACCTGGGGCAAGGACCCGGCCCAGGCGGTGTATCACAGCGTGGTGCTGGAGGAGTGCGCCAAGATGGGTATCTTCACCAGGATGGTGAATCCCAACGCCGCCCCCGCCCCTCAGAGAATGCAGGATAAGCATTACATGAGAAAGCACGGCCCCAACGCCTATTACGGGCAGAAAAAGTAAAAAATCACCTCCGGCATCCCAAAACGGGTGCCGGAGGCTTATTGTATGCTGCAATGCCAATCGTTGCATATCGATTGCAAACGAAGTGCGCAAATATCGATGCCGGAGGCAATATCGACTTTTGCCCCTTGGCGAAAGATATCGATATTCGCTGCGCGATCGATAGATGCTGCGCATTCGATATGCTGCACACGATATGCGCTGCCGCGCATGGGAGATTATCATTGCTCCAACCCGCCAAACAAAATCCAGGAACCTGGCGAAGGCACATGTGCCGGTCTACAGCTGATCCAGATTCAGGCTGAAAGCGGGGAGGCAGTTTTCAATGAACCAGTCCATTTCCTCCCGGCCCATGGTTTTCAGAGCCTGCATGGTCACGGCGGCGGCGGAGTCGAACTCAGTGTTGCCGGCTTTCTGCTCCTCCACGCATTTGATGTAGGCGGAGAGCTTGTCCGCTCCCTTGACGATGGGAGCCACCTCCTCGTCATCCTCCAGAACCAAGTGCTCATAGCTGCTGCGGAGCTCCTGGGGCAGCATGTCCAGCAGCCGGTTTCCGGCAATGCGCTCCACCTGCTTGTAAGCATCCTTGATGCTCGGGTTGTAGTATTTGATGGGGGTGGGCAAATCGCCGGTGAGGATTTCGGAGGCGTCATGGTACAGCGCCGCCACGGCGCACCGATCCGGGTCCGGGGTGGGCAGGTGGAGAATGTCCCGGCGGATCAGGGCCAGGGCGTGGGCCAGCACCGCCGCCTGATGGCTGTGCTCCTGAATGTTTTCCGAAAAGGTGTTGCGCATCAGACCCCAGCGGGTGATGTAGCGCATCCGGCCCAGAAGGGCGTAAAATTCATTGGCCATTGATTTCCATTTCCTTCATCATGTTTTCCAGAGCTTCTGCCAGATGCCGGGAATCGGCGCAGAAGTGGGTTCCGCCGGCAGCGCGAATCTCTTCCTCGTTCCGAAAGCCCCAGAGTACACTGAGGCAGCTTACTCCCGCATTTTGGGCGGTGCGCACATCCACCTCGCTGTCACCCACGTAGATGCAGCGGTCCACCCCGATTTGCTTCATGCCGTGACAAACCATGTCCGGCGCGGGCTTGCGGGGGCAGCCGGGAATCTCACCCTGGGCGTAGATGCCGGGGAAATACCGGGCGCAGAGCGTTTTGGTGGCCTTGTCCGGCTTGTTGGAGATGATGGCCAGGGGGCAGCGCTGCCTCAGCTGGGCCAGAGCCTCCGGGATGCCGGGGTAGGGGACGGTTTTGATCTGGCAGTGCTCCCGGTAGTAGGACTGGAACACTTCCAGAGGTTTTTCCCAATCCGCCCCCTGAGGAACGGCGCGGCGCAGCAGATTCCCCGCGCCGTTGCCCACAAACCGGCGGATCTCCTCCCGGGTGCGTTGGGGGTAGCCGAACTGAGCCAGGGTGTGGTTTACGGCGTCCATCAGGTCGTCCAGGGTATCCAACAGGGTGCCGTCCAGATCGAATAAAATACCGGTCATACCATCCCTCGATTCTTCATTACCCGGATGTCCTCGCCCACAAAGGTCAGGCGGCTGAAGCTTCCGTGGAGCCGGGAGGCAATCTGGGGGGAGTAACGCCGGGAGATTTCGTCTACATTCAGATTGGTGGAGACCACCATGGGTTTGTTGTACAGAATCCGGTCGTTGAGCAGCCCGTAGAGGGCGGCGGTGACGAACTGACCGGGCATCTCCGTGCCCAGGTCATCCAGAATCAGCAGGTCGCAGTCGGTGTATTTCCGGGATTCCTTCCGGGCTTCCTCACTGCCGCCGAATTTGGCCTGCTCCAGATTGGCGAACAGGTGCCCGGCGGTTTCGTATACCACGCTGTAGCCCTTGTCCGCCACCGCCCGGGCGATGCAGGCGGACAGGAAGGTCTTGCCCAGCCCGGTGCCGCCGACGAACAGCAGATTCCCGGAATTGGGGGAGAAGGTCATGGCGTACCGGCGGCAATTCTGGAAATTCCGCTCCATGATGGTCCGGGGGCTGGCCCCGTATTTGGAATCGGTGTAGTCGGAGTAGTAGTCCAGCCGGAACTGGGAGAAGCTCTCCTTTCCGCCGGTGAGGATGGAAACCTCCTTCTTCTGCTCCTGGCGGCAAAGCTCCGACAGACACTCGCACATATTGGAGCCTAAGTAGCCGGTGCCGCCGCAAACCTCACAGATGGGGCTCTCATCCAGATACCCTTCCTCGAAATTCTCAAAAATCAGCAGGGCTCTCTCCTGCTGCAGCTCCAGATTCTGCCGCCGGGCCTGCTCCAGAAGCTCCCGGCCGTCGCTTCCTTGCAGGAAGGCCGCCTGGGCTGCCTGGGCCATGGTGCGGCGCAGGAGGATGTCGATTTCCTTGATCCGGGGGACCTTGGCGTAAGCCTGGGCCAAATGCTGGCGGTTTTCGGATTCCCGGTCCTCTTTTGCCTGGGCCAGCCGGTTTCTCGCCCGCTGAACCACTTCATTGCTGTATGCCATTGGTTATCCCTCCTGTAGCACGCGTCGGATGGCTTCCAGTTCCGCTTCGCCCAGCTGGCCGGAGGCTCCCTTGGGGGGCTGTTTGGTATCCCCCTGACGAACGGCCTCCACCGTGGTCAGGCCTTCCTGGGCCCAGCGCTGGAGAATTTTGTTCATGTAGGCCCAGTTCAGTCCGCCGGTGTTCAGGCAGGTGCGCTCATAGGCCATGGAGATCACGCCGTCCTCCAGCCCCAGGTCCAGCCAGCCCTGGACATATTTTTCCTCTCCCGGGGTCAGGAATCTGCCCCGGATCTGCAGAAGCTCCATGATCTGGTGGAGTCTGGAATTGCGGAAGTTCTGATTCTGGATATAGGCGGAGGCTTCCTCCACCGTGTCGATGCCGTTTTCCGCCCAGCGGTAGGCTTCCTTTTCAATGGAGCGCAGGCTGGGAGTACGGCTGGAGCCCCGCTGCCGGGCACGGCCGCAGCAGAAGCTCACCAGAAGCTGGATCACATCGGCGCTCAGACCCAGATAGTGGGTCAGCCCCAGAATCACCTTCAGATCCTCGGTGTACAGCTTTTTTCCCAGCATCCGCTGGATCTCCTGGTAAAGGCCCCGGAAGGATTCCTCGTGCTCCATGGCATCCAGCACGTCCGTCTCGGTATAGGCGGGACGCTCCCCCTGGGGAATGATGCTTCTGCGCTCCTCCGGCCAGAGCCCCAGCTGGCGCAGGGTGGCCGTGGCCACCGAAAGCCGGGAAGGGCTGAGGCGCAGGGCCTGCTCTGCATCCTCCGGCGCATTGCCGCTGGAAATGAATATGTACAGCAGTGCCGCGTCGGGGCTGGCTGCCCCCAGGAGCTTTCGCACGCTGATTTCGTCAATTTTTACCGCTTCCGCTGTCATTGCTTCTCCCTCGTGTCTTTCTCTGTCCGGCTTCCCGGGGGAAGCCGAAACCATCCATTGTCGGATATTATAGCACAGATTCCTCTGTTCGACAACTTCCGAAGGGAAATGAAAATCATGAATTTTGGGGGACGGTTTTTGGAGGGCTACAGGATATTGTGTCCGGGAAAGCTTTTCCAAACTAAAAACCGGAGCCGAAGCCCCGGTTTTCGGTTCGGGCGGTGGTTCCTTTCCGCCCTTTTTTCGCATCACGCCGCTGCGCCTTCGGTGATACACTTGACAGAAAATGTAAGAATGGATGCTTTTCGTCGTCACGTTCTGCATGAATCCTTTGTTTTTCTGCCCAACAACAGCATACCCTGTTTTAAGAGGATTATACATTTGGAGTGAGTGGCAAATTGTAATTTAGCGGGCAGATACGGCAGCACCCCTTGGCTCTCCCTTTGGGAGAGCTGTCAGCCGAACAGGCTGACTGAGAGGGTACCGCAGTAGGATAATGGCAGCCGAATCAAGCCATGCTGTCCCTCTCAGTCTGCCCCTTACGGGGCAGCCAGCTCCCCCAGAGGGGGAGCCAAGAGACGCGTCGGTCCCAGTACGCCAAATTACAATTTTACCCGTTTACGAAACAAATTCTGCCAATGTGTTTCCACAGACTGTCCCAAAAATCCCCGGAAAGGGGAGCATCTACCGTGAATTCCTTTGAAATTCTTAAATCTGCCGAATTCTGTTTACTTTCCCGGGAGAATATGATAGAATGGATGGAACTTTCCGATAAAGGATGATATTCTTTGACTTTTGACTCGACGAAGCTGATAATCGACCTGGATGCCATCCGGCACAATATGAATGCCGTGAAGGCCCGGGCCAATGCTCCGGTGATGGCCGTCATCAAGGCCGATGCCTACGGTCACGGGGCAGTGGAGCTGGCGAAGTACCTGGATGATGACTGTGCCTTTTTTGGAGTCAGCTCCATTCTGGAGGCGTTGGAGCTGCGGCAGGCGGGGATCTGTAAGCCCATTCTGATTCTGGGCCATACCCCGGTGAGTGCCTTCCCCGAGACAATCCGGGAGGATGTCCGCCCCACCATCTACCGGTATGAGGACGGCCTGGCCCTGTCCCGGGCAGCGGCGGAGCTGGGGCTTACAGGCAAATTCCATTTTGCTGTGGACACCGGCATGAGCCGCATCGGCTTTCAGGTGACGGAGGAGGATGCGGACATTTGCGCCCAAATCGCTTCCCTTCCCCATGTGGAGGCGGAGGGCTTGTTTTCCCACTTTGCCACCGCCGACTGCGCCGACCTGACCCGGGCCAAAGGGCAGGCGGAGCGCTTTGCGGCGTTTGATGCCATGCTGAAGGAGCGGGGGGTGAACATCCCCATCCGGCATCTGGACAACTCGGCGGGTGTGATGAATTTCGGCTGTGAATACGAAATGGTCCGCTCCGGCATTGTGACCTACGGCATGTACCCCAGCGACGAGGTGGATCCGGCCCTGCTGGACCTGCGTCCGGCCCTGCGGTGGGAAAGCCGCATCACCCACCTGAAAACCCTGGAGCCCGGCCGGGAAATCGGCTACGGCGGCACCTATACCACCACCCGCCCCACCAAAGTAGCAACCATCCCCGTGGGCTATGCCGACGGCTACCGGAGAAACCTCTCCGGTCGTTTCCATGTGCTTATCCGGGGAAAAAAGGCCCCCATCCTGGGCAGAATCTGCATGGACCAGATGATGGTGGACGTGACCCACATCCCCGATGTACAGCCCGATGATGTGGTGGTCCTGGTGGGCCGGGACGGTGATGAAACGATCACCGTGGAGGAAATTGCCGCCCGGGGAGACAGCTTCAATTACGAATTCGTCTGCGGCATCAGCCGCAGAGTGCCGCGGGTGTATACCATGGGTGGGAAAGTGGTTCATTCCGTGGTGTATTTGTTGGATAAATCGTAATTTGAAGGTTTGCACACGCCAACTGTAGGGGAGGCTATTAGCCTCCCGCGCAGTAATAACCCGTAATCATGTACCAGGACGGGCGAATTCGTACTGTGTCGAACATAGTACGATTTAACCGAACACTCAGTTTCGCTACCTGGCGGGAGGATGATATCCTCCCCTACAGTGGGCGGGGCGGTAATCCAGCCAATCATCTAAAAAATGAAATTCAGGAGGACAGCAAATGTCTGAATATCATTCCCCCAAGTATGGAAAAGGAAGAAAAAGAAGGAAAAAGCATTCCAGCTCCTCTCCCATCGTCATCGGACTGGTTCTGGTGATGGCGGTGCTGGTGCTGTTTTCCCTGGGGCTGCGGCTGCTGTTAAACAGCGGCGGGTCCGCGCCCGCCGTGGAAATGGAAACCCCGGAAACGGCAGCGGCGGCGGAAACCGCCCCGGCGGAGACGGTGAAAGAAAAGGGCCCCTCCCTCTGGCAGCGGCTCTTCGGCTCCAAGGAAACGGAGCCCCCGGAAATGCCGGAGCCGGAGCATGTGGTTTCCACAGCGTCAATTGCCGTTACCGGTGATGTGCTGATGCACATGCCCGTGATCAACACCGGGTTGCGCAGCGACGGCAGCTACAATTTTGACTCCATTTTCCAGTATCTGAACACCTACGCATCCGCTGCCGACCTGGCGGTGGCCAACCTGGAAACCACCCTGGCTGGCTCCGACAAGGGCTACAAATACTCCGGCCACCCCGCCTTTAACTGCCCGGACGAAATTGTGGATGCCTTAAAAAACGCCGGCTTTGACCTGCTGCTCACCGCCAACAACCACTGCTACGACACCAGTGAGTATGGCTTCCTGCGCACCGTGACCACCGTCCGGAGCAAGGGGCTGCAGGTGCTGGGTACCCGGGCGGAGGTTTCCGAGCCCAAGTATGTGGTGCAGGAAGTGAACGGCATCAAAATCGGCATGGTGAACTACACCTACCAGGGCCTGCCGGAGAATCCCACCGCCGGGAAGGTGTACATGAACAGGAACACCCTGTCCGACACCTGCGCACTTTTGGTGAATTCCTTTGTGCCCGGCCAGTTGGATTCTTTCTATCAGGAAGTGAACCAGTGTCTGACGGAGATGAAGGCAAACGGGGCGGAGGCCACCGTGATGTTCATCCACTGGGGCAATGAATACCAGACCACCCCCAGCACCGAACAGCAGCAGATTGCCCAGCAGCTTTGCGACATGGGCTTCGATGTGATCGTGGGCGGTCATCCCCACGTGATTCAGCCCGCGGCGCTGCTCACCAGCCGGGTAGACCCGGACCGAAAAACCGTGTGCCTGTACTCCACCGGCAACGCGGTGTCCAACCAGCGGATCGCGGAAATGGACCTGAAAACCGGCCACACCGAGGATGGGCTGCTGTTTTCCATGACCTTCAGCAAGTATTCCGACGGCACCGTCTATCTGGAAGAGGTGGATTTGCTGCCCTGCTGGGTGGACCTGCGCACCGAGCCCCAGACCCAGTATCCCATCATCCCCCTGGACGATTCGATCCGGGACCAGTGGCAGAGTCTGTTCGGCCTGACGGACGAGGCCCTGGAGGGTGCCCAAAAATCCTACGACCGCACCCTGGAGCTTACCGGCTCCGGGATCCGGCAGGCCCGGGAATACCTGGCCCAGCAGAAGCAGCAGCGTGAGGCGGATTATCTGGCCGCCGTTACCGAAACGCAGGAGGCCGCCTGACGGCCGAAAGGAGAGAGCCTATGAAAACCTTCTGGCGCAGCCTGATTACTGCGCTGAAAATCGTCCTGTTTACCGTGCTCATCATTTCCGTTGCGGGCATCGGTATCCTGGGCTGGTACTTCTATGATACCACCTTCGCCGAAACTCCTTCGGACAATGGGGTGTTCCGGCTCCTGGAATCTCTGGTGCCCACCCGGGAGACCCAGCCCACGGAGCCTCTGATTTCTACCTTGCCCACCACCCAGCCTACCGAGCCGCCCACCACGGAGCCGCCCACCACTCTGCCTCCCGAGCCGGAGCATGTGGTGTCCACCGCCACCATCGGCACCGTGGGCGATCTGCTGATGCACAAGCCGGTGTTTGAATCCTGCCGGCAGAGCGATGGAAGCTACGATTTTGAGTCCATCTTCCGCTATTTCAAGGATACCATTTCCTCCCTGGACTACGCCATTGCCAATCTGGAAACCACTTTCGGCGGCGACGGCTATGTTTACCAGGGGAACCCCGCGTTCAACTGCCCCGATGCCCTGGCCGGGGATGTGGCGGAGGCCGGCTTTGATATGCTGCTCACCGCCAACAACCACTCCGGCGACACCATGGCCTCGGGCATCATCCGGACCGTGGAGCATGTGAGGGAAAGCGGTCTGGTGGCACTGGGGAGCCAGCTGAACGGCGAGGAGCCCAAGTACCAGATCATAGATGTGAACGGCATCAGAATCGGCATGGTCTGCTACACCTGGGCCTACAGCGGCGACGGAACCAAGTTCTCCCTGAACGGCCTTGCCGCCGTCCAGGACGAGGGCCAGATGAACTACTTTGTGAACAGCAACCCCGACAAGCTGTACCGCGAGGCGGAGCAGATCATGGCGGAAATGAAAGCCAACGGTGCGGAAGCCACCATGATGTTCATCCACTGGGGCGTGGAGTACAACACCACGGAGAACGCCCTGCAAAACGCCATCGCCCAGCGGCTGTGCGACATGGGCTTTGACGTGATTGTGGGCGGCCATCCCCATGTGGTGCAGCCTGTGGACCTGCTTACCAGCACCGTGGACCCGGATCACAAAACGGTGGTGATCTACTCCTTGGGCAACGCGGTGTCCAACCAGCGCACCGGTATCAGTGACCTGTTCCCCGCAGGCTACACCGAGGACGGCGTGCTGTTCAACGTCACCTTCTCCAAGTACTCCGACGGTACCGTCTACCTGGAGGATGTGGATGTGATCCCTACCTGGGTGGATCTGCGCACCACCAACGGGCGCTTCTATCACATTCTGCCCCTGGATGCCAGCCGGATGGACGACTGGAAGACCCTGCTGGACCTGACGGACGGAACCCTGAATTCCGCCACCCGGTCCTACAACCGCACCATGGGCATCGTGGGCGAGGGGCTGGAAAAGGCCAAGCAGTACCTGGCTGAAGCCAAGGACCTGCGGGAAGCCAATTACCTGGCAGCCGTGGTGGATATGATGTACGCCGCGTAAATGTTTAGAGCACCTTCCAACGAAACCGGAAGGTGCTCTCTTTTTTATGAATTGTGCTTATCGGTTTAACTCAGCAAATTGTAATTTGGCTGCCTGAGCGCTACCCAACTCACTGTAGGGGCGGCTCGTAGCCGCCCGTGCGGTACAATCCCACAATAACAAATCAGCTCGGGCGAATTCGTACTGTGTCGGACGTGGTATCATTCAACCGAACACTCAGTTTCATAGCGTAGCGGGAGGCTAAGAGCCTCCCCTACAGTTAGGACGGAACCTGGTTCCATTTTACCCTCCGGTAAATTACAATTTGTCGCGTTGCTGAGCAAAGCCGATATGCACATTATGAATTCATCGCCCAGCCGCTGTAGGGGAGGCTGTGATCGGAAGAAGGTTCCGTTATCAAAAAACCATCTGATCTTCCGCTTCCTGCAGGTGCTTGGCCAGGGCCTGGGTGACGGCGGCGCAGCGGTGGGCGGCGATGCGCTCGAAGGTGGGATAATCCATCTCGGCGCTGTCGTCGGCCTTGTCGGAAATGGCCCGGAGGATGACGAAGGGGATGCCGTTCCGATAGGCTGTCTGGGCAATGGCTGCACCCTCCATTTCGGTGCAAAGGCCCCGGGTCAGATCGACAATCCGGTCCTTCACCCCTTTGCTGGCCACGAACTGATCTCCGCTGGCGACTCTTCCGATTTTGGTGTGGCCGGGGTTCACCGCCTCGGCGGCGGCAAAGGCGTAGCCAATCAGGGTATCGTCCGCCGGGAAAGCGGTGACATCCATGCCGGGCACCTTGCCCATGGGATAGCCGAAAGCCACCGCATCCACATCGTGGTACATGGCATCCTGACTCACCACCAGATCCCCGATGTCCAGCTCGGCACAGAGGGAGCCGGCAATGCCGGTGTTCACCAGGCATGTCACGCCAAAGCAGTCGCAGAGGATTTGGGCGCACAGGGCCGCGTTGACCTTGCCCACCCCGCACTGCACCACGGTGACGGGAAGCCCTTCCAGGGTACCGTTATAAAACCGGCTGCCCGCTTTTTCCGTTTCCTGTTTGTTTTCCATCAGGCCCAGCAGGGTTTCCACTTCCTCCTCCATGGCGCCGATGATTCCCAATTTTGTCATAGTCTTCTCCTTACTCCGGGTAAACCAGCCGGTCCGCTTTGATGTGTTCCAGCAGGGCGGCATAGCGGGCGCCCCAGTAGTTTGCCATGCCCAGATTCATATCCAGGTAATTGCCGCAGTCCTTGGGGTCGGCGCCGGGAACCTCCCCGCGGTAGTCCCGGATGAACCGGAAGCAGTCACGCACCAGGGGCACAATGTCGGCGGAGGAATAGTCCCCGGCCAGCAGCAGGTAGAAGCCGGTGCGGCAGCCCATGGGGCCAAAGTAGAGCACCCGGTCCTTCCAATCGGGATCGTTTCGCAGATAGGTTGCCGCCAGGTGTTCGATGGTATGCACCTCGGCGGTGTTCATCACCGGCTCGTCGTTGGGCTTGGTCAGCCGCAGGTCGAAGGTGGTGACGGTTTCCGCGCCCACACGATCCTTCCGGGATACATAGAGGCCAGGCTGCAGTTTGATATGGTCAATGGTAAAACTGGTGATTTTTTCCATAATTACTCCTGTTTATTCATATCCAAAACAAGCTTTAATGCCTCCCGGGCAGCGGCGGTGCGGATTTCCTCCCGGGAGCCTTTGAACAAATACTTTTTTGAAAAAATCGTCTTTTCGTCGCAATAGCCGATGAACACGGTGCCCACGGGATTGCCGAATTCATCTCCTCCGGGACCGGCCAGACCGGTGACGGATACCGCCACATCCCCAGCCAGCGTATTCCTTGCGCCCCTTGCCATGGCTTCGGCCACGGGGGCGCTGACGGCTCCGACTTCTTCCAAAAGGGCCTCATCCACATTCAGAAGGTGGTGCTTGACCCAATTGGTATAGCTGATGATGCCGCCCTTATAGACTTCGGAGCTGCCGGGGATCGCGGTGAGGGCCGCGCCGATGCCCCCGCCGGTGCAGCTTTCCGCCGTCACCAGCTGTTTGCCCTTCAGGGCGGCGAGGACCTCACAGCAGAGCTTCGTCATGGTAGGAAACCTTCACTTTCTCCACGCTGGCGAGGGCTTTTTCGATCAGCGCTTCCCGGTCCAGCTTTCCCTCGGCGTAGAGCACCTGCCCCAGGGTGGGCTTGGTCTTGGGATGCTTGGGGGTGAACACGGTGCAGCAGTCCTCATAGGGCAGGATGGAGGTCTCCATGGTGCCGATTTTCCGGGCAATGGTGACGATCTCCTCCTTGTCCATACCCACCAGGGGCATGAAAATGGGAATGTCCACTACGGCACCGGTGACGGTCATGGCTTCCATGGTCTGGGAGGCCACCTGGCCCAGGTTTTCCCCGGTGATCAGGGCGCCGCAGCCGTCGCCCTTGGCCAGCTTCATGGCGATTTCCATCATAAACCGGCGCATGATCAGGGTGAAGAATTCCTCGGGGCAGTTGTCCCGGATGGCTTCCTGAATCTCCGTGAAGGATACCACGTTCACCGTCATCCTGCCGGAATACCGGGTGACCAGCCGGGCCAGCTCCAGTACCTTGTCCTTGGCCAGCTGGGAGGTATAGGGGTAGGAGAAGAAGTGCACCGCCTCGATCTCCATGCCCCGCTTGGCCATCATATAGGCTGCCACGGGGGAGTCGATGCCGCCGGAGAGCAGGCACATGGCCCGTCCGCCCACACCCGTGGGCAGGCCGCCGGCGCCGGGCTCCGCCGGGCCATGGACATAGGCCGCGAAGTCACGGACTTCCACATATACGGTGTACTCCGGGTGGTGCACATCCACCTGGCAGTCCGGGTGAGCGTCGGCCAGCCGGGCGCCGATTTCCTGGGAGATGCCGATGGAGGTCAGGGAGAACTGCTTGTCGGAGCGCTTGGACTCCACCTTGAAGGACCTGGCACAGTCCAGATCGTCCCCCAGATAAGCCTGGCAGGCCTCGAAAATGGCATCCAGGTTCTTTTCACAGGGGCGGCAGCGGCACAGGGAGACGACACCGAAGATGCTGTGGCAGGCCTCCCAGGCGCCATCCACATCTGCCGCTTCGTCCATGGGCTCCACATAAACCGTGGACTGCATGATATACACGTCAAAATTGCCGAAGGGCTTCATTCTCCGGCGGACATTCTGCCGCAGACGGCCCTCGAACTGCCGCTTGTTGGCCCCCTTGAGGACCACCTCGCCCAGCTTCATCAGAAAAATTTCTTTCATATTTGTTCCTTTCCGGTATCAAAAAATGGGTGTCAACGCACCATTGCGATCAACTGTTTCTTTCCCGTGCGCGCCAGCAGATGGCACATCAGATAAGAGCCGGTGAACACCGCCACGGTGAAGGCCAAATCGTTTGCCGTCACGCCGGCTTTGCGCTGGAGAAAATCGAAGATTTTGGCAATGAACAGATGGCTGCAGTAAATGCCCAGGGTGTATCTGCTCAGCTTTTCAATGAAGGACGCGACCCTGCTGCCCATCTTCTCCAGGGG
>JALFGI010000155.1 GCA_022777455.1 Clostridiales bacterium
TAACTTTGGCGCTACTTACTACACCAATATGGATGATGTGGCTCCCCTGTCCTGGGGTCAGCCGGTCATCCCCAAATACGTCAGCTATGTGGAAGGCATCTACGTCGGCTACAAGTTCTATGAGACTGCCGCCGCGGAAGGGCTCATCGACTATGACAAGACCGTTGTCTATCCCTTCGGCTATGGTCTGAGCTACACCACCTTCCAACAGAAGATGGGCGAGATCACCGAAAAGGACGGCACCCTGTCCGTTGACGTTACCGTCACCAACACCGGCGATGTGGCAGGCAAGGATGTGGTTGAAATCTACTTCAATCCTCCCTACACCAACGGCGGCATTGAGAAAGCCACGGCCAACCTGGTTGCCTTTGACAAGACCGGAATGCTGGAGCCCGGCAAGAGTGAAACCCTGACCCTGAGCTGGAAGGTGGAGGATATGGCCTCCTACGACACCTACGGCAAGGGCTGCTATGTGCTGGAGAAGGGCGATTACATCATCTCCATCAACTCCGATTCCCACAATGTCATTGATTCCCAGACCTACACCGTGAAGAAGGATGTGGTCTACAGCGAAGGCCGCTCCACCGATCAGACTTCCGCAACCAACCAGTTCGGTTTTGCGGAGAACACCGAGCAGATCACCTATCTGTCCCGGCAGGACGGCTTTGCCAACTACGAAGAAGCTACCGCTGCCTGCACGTTCACTGAGATGACTGCCGAGCAGAAGGCCGGCTACTATACCCATGCCAACTATGATCCCACCGCGTTTAACAATGCCGACGACGTGATGCCCACCACCGGCGCCAAAAACGGCATCCAGCTGGTAGATATGCGCGGCCTCGACTACGATGATCCCAAGTGGGATACCCTCCTGGATCAGCTCACCGTTAGCGAGATGGTAAACCTGATCTCCGTTGGCGGCTACCAGAGCGTGGCCATCAACTCCATCGGCAAGACCCAGCAGATCGACTGCGACGGCCCCGCTTCCATCAACAATAACTTCACCGGCAAGGGCTCCATCGGCTTCCCCGCCGCTGTGATGATCGCCTCCACCTGGAACGAGGATCTGGCAAAGGAATTTGGTTCTTCCATCGGACAGATGGCCGACGAAATGAACGTCTCCGGCTGGTACGCTCCCGCCATGAACACCCATCGCTCCGCCTTCGCAGGCCGGAACTTCGAGTACTATTCCGAGGATGGCTTCCTGTCCGGCAAGATGGCAGCCAATGCGGTCGCCGGTGCCAAGGAGCACGGTGTTTACTCCTTCATCAAGCACTTTGCTCTGAATGACCAGGAGACCAACCGGACAGACCTGTTGTCCACCTGGTCCAATGAGCAGGCCATTCGTGAAATCTATCTGAAGCCCTTCGAGCTGGCTGTTAAGGAAGGCGGCGCCCAAGCGGTTATGTCCGCTTTCAACTATATCGGTAATGAGTATGCCGGCGCCTGCAACGAGCTGCTGCAGAATGTCCTGCGCAGCGAGTGGGGCTTCCGCGGCATGGTGCTGACCGACTACTTCGGCGGCTACGGCTATCAGGATGCCGATATCCAGATTCGGAACGGCGGCGACTTCTGCCTGAACCCCATGGGCAGCGAAACCTCCGTCCTGACGGATCAGAGCAGCGCCACCTCCCTCATCGCTGCCCGTCAGGCCTGCAAGAACATCCTGTACACCACCTGCAACAGCCGTGCCTATACTGCCGAAACGCTGAATCCCGGCCTGCCCGGTTGGCAGATCGTCATGTATGTGATCGACGCTGTGGTCATCGCGCTGCTGGCGGTGTGGGAATTCGCCATGATCAAGTCCTACAAAAAGCCTGAGCAGGTTACCATCGAGAGCAAATAATTCCCCCAACGCATTACCGCTCCATCCGATCGGATGGAGCGGTACCTCCAAAGGATTCAAATTGGATGCGAGGGCTGAAGCTTCAGCCTTGGCATCTGGTTTGTACCGAATTATCAGCAAAGGAGAGATCATCGTGCGTGTTGATGCGTATATTCAGAAACTGACGCTGGAGGAAAAGGCTGCGCTTCTGCAGGGCTGGAGCACCTGGACCACCTGGGACGGCAGCAAAAAGGGAATCCCCGCCATTTTCCTGTCCGACGGCCCCCACGGTTTGCGCAAGCAGGCGGGTGCGGGGGACCATCTGGGCCTGAACGCCTCGGTGCCCGCCACCTGCTTCCCCACCGCTGCCACCATGGCCAACTCCTGGGATGAAGCCCTGGGAGAAGAGTTGGGCCGTGCCTTGGGCGAGGAAGCGGCGGCAAATGATGTCCATGTGGTGCTGGGCCCGGGACTGAACATGAAGCGCTCACCCCTGTGCGGGCGGAACTTTGAGTATTTCTCCGAGGATCCTTATCTCGCCGGTAAGATGGGAGCTGCCTATGTCCGGGGCATTCAGCGTAATGGTGCCTCCGCCTGTCCCAAGCACTTTGCCGTCAATTCCCAGGAGCTGCGGCGGATGGCCATGGACTCCGTGGTGGACGAGCGCACCCTGCGGGAGATTTACCTGACCGCCTTTGAAATCGCCGTAAAGGAAGGCGGCGCAAAGGCCATCATGTCCAGCTATAACCAGGTGAACGGTACCTACGCCAACGAAAATGCCCACCTGCTGACGGAGATTCTTCGGGGTGAGTGGGGCTTTGGCGGCTTCGTGGTCACCGACTGGGGCGGAGACAACAATCACGCTGAGGGCGTAAAAGCCGGTTCCAATCTGGTGATGCCCGCCCCTGGCCCGGACTGCGCCATTAGCCTCATCAAGGCGGTTCAGGAGGGCAGAATTTCTGAAAAGGTGCTGGACAAGCGGGTGGGAGAGCTGCTGGAACAGATTTTCTCCCTCACCGAATCCGTGGCCGCCGCCCCCAAATCCTTCGATGTGGATGCCCACCATGCCATTGCGGAAAAATGCGCCGCAGGCTCCATCGTCCTGCTGGACAACGACGGCATTCTCCCGTTGAAGAAAGAAACCAAAACCGCAATCATCGGCGACTTCGCCAAAGCACCCCGATACCAGGGCGCTGGATCCAGCCAGGTCAATCCCACAAAGCTGGACAATCTCTATGACTGTCTGGTTTCCGCCGGAGTGGACATTACAGGCTATGCCCAGGGCTTTGACCGGAAGAATCCCCTGCCGAATCAGAGCATGATCGAAGAAGCGGTCCGCATTGCAAAGGAAGCGGAGGTGGTTCTGCTCTGCGTGGGTCTGGATGAAATCCTGGAATCCGAGGGCATGGACCGGCTGCACATGGAACTGAGCAAGGGGCAGCAGACTCTGATCGACGCGGTCTGCGCAGTGAACTCCAATGTGATCCTGGTCCTCTCCGGCGGCGCGCCCTTTGTCATGCCGGAAAGAAGCAAATACCGGGCTGCCATTCATGGATACTTAAGCGGACAGGCAGGCGCAGGGGCCATGGCGGATGCCATCCTGGGCAATGTCAACCCCAGCGGCAAGCTGAATGAGACCTGGCCTTTGGCGCTGGCGGACAACCCGTCCTACCCCTATTATCCCAGCAAAGAGCGGACGTCGGAACACCGGGAGGGCCTGTACATCGGCTACCGCTATTTCGATACCGCCGGCGTACCCGTGCGCTATCCCTTTGGTTACGGTCTGAGCTATACCAGCTTCTCCTACTCCGACATTCACGCGGATAAGGACAGCGTTTCCTTCATAATTACCAACGCTGGTTCTCACGATGGTGCGGAAGTGGCTCAGGTGTATGTATCCTGCAAGAACGGCAGCGTATTCCGCCCGAAGAAGGAGCTGAAAGGCTTTGCCAAGGTGTTCCTGAAGGCGGGCGAAAGCAAGACCGTCACCGTAAAGCTGGACGACAAGGCTTTCCGATATTTCAATGTCAAAACCAACCGCTGGGAAGTGGAGACTGCCGACTATGAAATCAGCGTGGGTGCCAGCGTGGCAGATATTCGCCTCACAAGTGAAATCCATGTGACCGGCACCAACGCTCCCATTCCTTACGAAGTGATGCCCAGCTATGAAAGCGGAAAAATCATGTCTGTGTCCGATGAAGAATTCCGTAACCTTCTGGGGCGCGACATCCCGGATGGGTCTTGGAGCGGCGAACTGACCAGAAACGATGCCATCTGCCAGCTTTACTATGCCAAGACCGGCGTCGCCCGTCTGGCCTACAAAGTCCTGACCCACCTGAAAAATAAGTCCGAGGCCAAGGGCACCCCCGATCTGAATATTCTGTTCATCTACAACATGCCCTTCCGGGCCATGGGCAAAATGTCCGGCGGCATGGTGTCGGAGAAAATGGTGGATGACATTCTGCTGCTGGTCAACGGTCATTTCTGGCGTGGATTGGGTCGCCTGATCGCCGACTTCTTCCGCAACCAAAGCGCCGGCAAAAGCTTTATGAAGGAACTGAGTAAATAAAATGTAGTTTGGTACACCGGCGCGGCAACGCCCTTGGCTCTCCCTTTGGGAGAGCTGGCAGCCGTCAGGCTGACTGAGAGGGTACCGCAGTGAGCTGCAGCATCAGCACATCAAACAGCGCTGCCCTCTCAGTCTGCCCCTATGGGGCAGCCAGCTCCCCCATAGGGGGAGCCAAGGGGTGCGTCGGGTTCGGTTATCCGGGGAAAGTGGGTCGGAACCTGTCCGGCACCGTATACACCGCCGCCAATAAGGTGGTTCGTTTCAATTAAGGAGGATGCTATGAAATCTTTGAAAAACTGGTGGAATCACTTCGCCGAAACCCATCCCAGCCTCTCCCAGTGGGTGCGGGAAGGCGGTCTGTTCGTCATCGTCAGCAACGCTATCACGGTGTTTAAGTACCTGCTGCTGACCTTCCTGCCCGCAGCTTTTGCATACCTCGGCAGCCGGGATTTCGGCTTCCCGGGCATCGACCTGACCCTCTTCGGCATTGAGTTCAAATGGTACATCATCGGCTACGGCGCGGAGCAGGGCGGCATCGCCTACTTCACCGCCTATATGATCGCCATGTTCATCGGCGAAGTGATCAACTTCTTCATTCAAAGAAGCTGGGTGTTCCGCTCCAATGGCAACATCCTTCGCCAGGGTATGTGGTACCTGCTGGCATTCTGCGTGGTCACCTGCATCGTCAACTCCATCAACTGCATCTGGGCCGCCGTGGCCGGTCACTTCGTGGCTCCCTGGCTGTACAACATCGGCACCACCGTACTCAACGGCGGTGTATCCATGGTGGTGTTCTTCATCGTCAATAAGATCGTGTTCCGCGAAAAGGCAGCAGAATCAAAAAAGTAACAACTCCGAAAAATGATTTCAGGCAACACCGCATAATGGGGCAAGGAGATTCGGCGAGAGATTTTGTTCCAAGCGAAAGTATGGAAAATGCGGGAATACTGGATGTATTTCCCATTTTTCATACTGCACGATTGGGGCAAAAGATCCGCTGAAGCCCGCAGCTCCCATTATGCGGTATTGCCGTCATATGGACTGGCCCGAAATCAGAGATTTTCAGTTTGTGATTCTTCGCCACA
>JALFGI010000162.1 GCA_022777455.1 Clostridiales bacterium
AAGGAGGCACCGTCAATGGGCAAAATCAGCGAACTGGACACGGCAATCAGGGACCTGCGCAGCGCCGCCGCTACGATTAACGATGTGGCAGATACCCTGGCAGAAATGTTCGGCACCGAATCAGCCGATAACTCCCATGACGCTGCCACCCCTGCCGAACCCGCACTGACCCTGGAACAGGTCAGAGCCATCCTTGCGAACAGGTCTCGTCAGGGTCATACCGCCGAGATCCGCGCTCTGCTCCAGAAGTACGGCGCATCCAAGCTGTCTGGCATTGACCCAACCAACTACAAAGCCTTGCTTGCGGATGCGGAGGTGCTGACAGATGCCACCTAAAGGACACGCAATCCTGTCCGCATCCTCATCCGATCGGTGGCTCCACTGCCCGCCCTCCGCAAGGCTCTGCGAAGCCTACGAGGACAAAGGCAGTGATTACGCTGCTGAGGGCACGGATGCCCACGCCCTTTGCGAGTACCGACTGAAACAGGCTCTGGGCATTCCTGCGGAAGACCCCATCGAGAACCTGTCCTGGTACAACGAGGAGATGGAAGAATGCGCCGCCGGATATACCGCCTATGTGGTGGAGCTCTTGGAGACCGCAAAGCAGACCTGCTCCGACCCGGTGGTCATGATTGAACAGCGGGTGGACTTCTCCCGCTGGGTTCAGGACGGCTTTGGGACTGCCGACTGCATCCTCATTGCCGATGGTGTCCTCAACATTGTGGACTACAAACACGGCAAGGGCGTGGAAGTCAGCGCCGAAGGCAACACGCAACTCTCCCTTTACTCCCTGGGTGCCCTGGAAATCTTCGATGGCATCTACGACATTGATACCGTCCGCATGACCATCTTCCAGCCCGGAAGTCCAACATCAGCGTGGATCAGATGGATAAGGCAGACCTGTACGAATGGGCGGACACCGAACTGACCCAGAAAGCGCAGCTGGCATATGAGGGTCAGGGCGACTTCAGCTGCGGTGAGTGGTGCCGGTTCTGTAAGGCGAAAGCCGAGTGCAGAGAACGCGCCGCCGTAAACCTGGCTCTTGCCCGGTACGAATTCCAGGCTCCCGCGCTCCTCGATGATGAGGAGATTGCCGACATTCTCGGCAAGGTCGATGCTCTCGCCGCCTGGGCATCCGATGTGAAGGAATACGCCCTTCAGCAGGCAGTCAGCGGTAAAGAATGGACTGGCTGGAAACTGGTCGAGGGGCGTTCCAACCGCAAGTACACCAGTGAAGCCGCCGTTGCTGCCGCTGTGGAAAGCGCAGGCTTCGACCCCTATGAGCGAAAAGTCCTCGGCGTCACCGCCATGCAGAAGATGCTCGGCAAAACCCGCTTTGAGGAACTTCTCGCCCCCTATATTGAAAAGCCGCAAGGCAAACCGACGCTCGTGCCGGAGAGCGACAAACGCCCGGCAATGAATACAGCCAAAAACGATTTTATGGAGGAATTTTGATATGTCTAACACTGCAAACAGAGTCACCAATCCCATGAAGGTTATCACCGGTCCCGACACCCGTTGGTCTTATGCCAACGTCTGGGAGCCCAAGTCCATCAACGGCGGCACAGCCAAGTACAGCGTCAGCCTCATCATTCCCAAGTCCGACACCAAGACGGTCGCAAAGATCAAGGCGGCAATCGAAGCTGCCTACCAGGAGGGTCAGTCCAAGTTGAAGGGTAACAGCAAGAGTGTACCCCCTCTGGCTGCCATCAAGACCCCTCTGCGCGACGGCGATATCGAGAGACCCGATGATCCTGCCTACGCCAACGCTTACTTCATCAATGCCAACTCCGCTACCGCACCCGGCATCGTGGATGCTGACCGTAACCCTGTGCTGACCCGCTCCGAGGTTTACTCCGGCGTGTACGGCCGTGCAAGCATCAATCTGTACGCATTCAACAGCAACGGCAACAAGGGTATCGCCTGCGGTCTGAACAATCTGCAGCTCATCCGTGCCGGAGAACCCCTGGGCGGCAAGGCGAGCGCCGAGTCCGATTTCGCAACTGACGATGACGAGGATTTCCTCGGTTAAGACAAAGGAGGTAAAACACCATGACAACGATTCAGACCATTCTCATCACCGCGCTCCTGTTCGCCTGGCTGTGCATCAGCATCGGCTTCCTGGTGACTGAAATTCAGTCCTTCATCTATGACCGTAAGCGCGAAAAGCGAGAACTGGCCCAGGCTGAACGCGACAAGGAATACCATGCCAAGCGTATGGAGGAATTGCTGAACAAGTAAGCATTATGCCCCGAGGGCGGCGGAGCAATCTGCCGCCCTGTTGGGGTAAGCGAAAGGACAATGCTGTGAAAACTCTCTCAATTGATATAGAGACCTACAGCGATCAAAATCTCGCCAAGACCGGGGTGTATCGCTATGTGGAGTCTCCCGTATTTGAAATTCTGCTCTTTTCCTACAGCGTAGACGGCGATCCCGTTCAGCTGGTCGACCTTGCCTGCGGTGAGGAGATTCCCTCCAAGATCATTGCGGCACTGACGGACAATTCCGTTATCAAATGGGCCTTCAATGCCAACTTTGAACGCATCTGTCTGTCCCGACATCTGGGGTATCCCACAGGGGATTACCTTGACCCGGAATCCTGGCGCTGCTCCATGATTTGGGCTGCCACGATGGGTCTGCCTCTTTCCCTTGAGGGTGTCGGTGCCGTGCTTGGGCTTGAAAAGCAGAAGCTGACCGAGGGCAAGGAACTCATCAAATATTTCTGTCAGCCCTGTGCGCCTACAAAAACCAACGGTCAGCGCACCCGTAACCTTCCAGCTCACGCCCCGGATAAGTGGTTGGCTTTCAAAAAGTACAACATCCGAGATGTGGAGACTGAAATGTCCATTCAGGCTCGGCTCGCCAAATATCCCGTGCCGGACAGTGTATGGGACGAATACCACATCGACCAGGAAATCAACGACCGTGGTGTGGCGCTGGATATGGAACTGGTACGGCAGGCCATTCAGATGGATGGGCGTTCCCGCTCTGAACTGACCCGGGCAATGAAGGATCTGACTGCCCTGGAGAATCCCAACTCCGTGCAGCAGATGAAGCAGTGGCTTTCAGATAACGGCATGGAAACCGATACCCTTGGTAAAAAGGCTGTGGCTGAAATGCTGAAGACCGCTCCGCCGGAATTGCAGAAGGTGTTGACTCTCCGGCAACAACTTGCCAAGTCCTCTGTGAAGAAATACCAGGCAATGGAGACCGCCGTGTGCGCCGATGGCCGCGCAAGGGGTATGTTCCAGTTTTACGGAGCCAACCGCACTGGTCGCTGGGCAGGCCGCATCATTCAGATGCAGAATCTACCCCAGAACCACCTGGATGATCTGTCTGAAGCCCGAGGCCTTGTCCGCAGCGGTGACTTTGATGCCGTGGAGATGCTCTATGAGGATGTCCCGGATACGCTGTCGCAGCTGATCCGCACGGCATTCGTTCCACAAGACGGTCGCAAATTCATCGTGGCAGACTTCTCGGCAATTGAGGCCCGTGTCATTGCATGGCTTGCCGGAGAGGAATGGCGGCAGAAGGTCTTTGCCGAGGGTAAGGACATCTACTGCGCTTCGGCATCTCAGATGTTCGGTGTTCCCGTGGAAAAGCACGGCATCAACGGCCATCTCCGGCAGAAAGGCAAAATCGCGGAACTGGCCCTCGGCTACGGCGGATCAGTCGGTGCGCTGAAAGCCATGGGCGCTTTGGAGATGGGGCTGGCCGAAGAGGAACTTCCGCCCCTGGTAGATGCCTGGAGACAAGCCAATCCCAATATCACAAAGCTGTGGTGGGATGTTGACCGCGCCGCGATGGAGGCTGTCCGCTTCAAGCATACCAACGAGACCCACGGCATCACCTTCTCCTGCAAAAGCGGGATGTTGTTCATCATGCTCCCTTCCGGCAGACAGCTTGCCTATGTAAAGCCAAAGATCGGCACCAACAAGTTTGGCGGCGACTGCATCACCTACGAAGGTGTCGGTGGCACGAAGAAGTGGGAACGGCTGGACAGCTACGGCCCCAAGTTCGTGGAGAACATCGTCCAGGCCACCGCCCGTGACATCCTCTGCTATGCCATGAATACACTCCGCTGCTGTTCCATCGTGATGCACATTCATGACGAAGTGGTCATCGAAGCTGACCGCCGGATGTCCTTACAGGCAGTCTGCGACCAGATGGGCAGAACCCCGCCCTGGGCGAAGGGACTGCAGCTCCGCGCCGATGGCTACGAGACCGATTTTTATAAGAAAGACTAATGAGGTAAATCCCATGAGTATCAACAAATTCAACAGCGAGGGGTATTACGACCCCACCGCTTACGAGGCTATGTCAGCCGTAGAAAAGGAAGAACGGGCGCTCCGTGCCTTCCGTCCCATCGTGTACATCTGCTCACCCTATGCCGGAGATGTGGAGAAAAACGTCGCCGCAGCCCAGGGCTACTGCCGGTTTGCTGTGGACAAGGGGTACATCCCCATCGCACCGCATCTGCTGTTTCCGCAGTTTCTCAATGACAGCAACCCCAAGGAGCGTCAGCTGGGGCTGTTCTTCGGAAACGCCCTCATGAGTAAATGCTCCGAGGTCTGGGTCTTTGGCGACACCATCTCTGACGGCATGGAAGCCGAAATCAAAAGAGCCAAGTGGAAGAACTACCGCTTGCGTTATTTCACTGAAACCTGCGAGGAGGTAAAGAAATGATGTTCACTCTGTACTGTGCAGATTTTATCAACGCACCTAGCAACTGTTCCTATCCTCACAAATTCGAAATCACGGATGCCGCCGCCCTCGCTGATGCGGTCAAGCGAGACTATGTCTGCGCCGAGTATATGAACAACTACCGCAGCGGCGATAACTTTCTCGGCTCAGACTGCCTGCCCGTGGACTGTGACAATGACCATTCCGAGAATCCCGCCGATTGGGTTACCCCGGCAGATGTCCAAGCCGCATTCCCCGGCATTACCTTTGCCGTCCACTACAGCCGGTTCCATATGCGGGAGAAAAATGGCAAACCCGCCCGTCCCAAGTTCCATGTGCTGTTTCCCATCGAGTACATGACCGATGCTTCTGCTTACAGCGAAATGAAGAAACTGGTCAACACCATCTTCTCGTACTTTGACACCAAGGCTCTGGACGCCGCCCGGTTCTTCTTCGGAACGGCAGAGCCGCAAGTGGAGATTTTCCCCGGCGAGATGACCTTGAGCGAGTATCTGTCCGCAGAGGATTTTGATGCGGATATGCCCGGCGGCTCCCACGGCGGCACCCAGTTCATTCCCGAAGGAAGCCGTAATGCCACCATGTCCCGCTTTGCCGGTCGTGTTATCAAAAAGTACGGAGACAATGACACCGCTTTCCAGTGCTTTATGGAAGAGGCAGAAAAATGCACTCCGCCCCTGGAACAGCAGGAACTGATGGCCATCTGGCACAGCGCCCAGAAGTTCTATGCCAAGGTTCAGCAGCAGGACGGCTACGTTCCTCCCGAAGTATACAACGATGACACGTCCTATAAACCGGACGATTTCTCCGATGTAGGACAGGCAGAGGTTCTGGCAAAACACTTCTCCGGGGAACTGCGCTATTCTCCCGCAACCCACTACATCCGTTACAACGGTCGGTACTGGCAGGAAACCGAACCCGGCGCACAGGCCGTTGCCCACGAATTGACCCGCCGACAAATGAAGGAAGCATCCAATGATATGCTCTCTGCGCTGGCTTCCCTCAAGGCTTGCGGCGCACAGGAAATCTTGGAAAACAACAGCAAGGCCAAGGCCGAGGGCATGATGAGCGATGCGCAATTGGAAGCATATAAGGCATTCCTGGCCGCAAAGGCGTATCAGTCCTATGTCATTCAGCGCCGTGCGTCCAAGAATATCACCGCCACGCTGAAGGAGTCCCGCCCGATGCTGGAAATCACCCCGCAGGACTTGGATGCCAACCCTTACTTGCTTTGTACCCCGGATGCCACCTATGACCTCCGTTTGGGTATGGCCGGTGCAAGGGAGCATTCCCCGGAGGACTTCATCACCAAGACTACCACTGTTTCTCCCGGAGACCGTGGCAAGCAGATCTGGCTCGACTGCCTGAATACCATTTTCTGCGGTGATCAGGAACTCATCGACTATGTGCAAATGATCTGCGGCTTGGCGGCAATTGGCAAGGTGCAGGTCGAAGCCCTCATCATCGCATACGGCTGTGGCCGCAACGGTAAGTCCACCTTCTGGAACTCCATCTCCCGAGTCCTGGGTCTTTACAGCGGCAACATCTCTGCAGACACGCTGACCTTCGGCTGCCGTCGGAATGTCAAGCCGGAGATGGCAGAGATTAAGGGAAAGCGTCTGCTCATTGCCGCCGAGATGCAGGAAGGCGCTCGGCTGAACGATTCCACCGTGAAGCAGCTCTGCTCCACCGATGACATCTTTGCGGAGAAAAAATACAAAGACCCCTTCAGCTTTTCTCCCAGCCACAGCCTGGTGCTTTACACCAACCATCTTCCGAAGGTCAGTGCGTCCGATGATGGCACCTGGCGTCGTCTGATCGTTATCCCGTTCAATGCCAAGATTGAGGGCAAGAGTGACATCAAGAACTACGGCGACTACCTGTATCAAAATGCCGCTGAGAGCATTCTTGCCTGGATCATCGAGGGCGCCAAAAAGGTTATCGACCTGGGCTACAAGTTCCCGGTTCCGGCTATCGTGCAGAAGGCCATCGATGACTACCGCAGCCAGAATGACTGGTTCGGCAATTTCCTCGATGAGAAGTGCGAGGTCGGCAGCGGCTACAGGGAAAGTTCCAGTGCCCTGTATCAAGCATACCGCAATCACTGCATGGACACCAACGAGTATGTCCGCAGTACGGCAGATTTCTATACCGCAATGGACGGTGCGGGGTTCAGGCGCATTTCCGCAAAGGGCAAGCGTTACTTCGCAGGATTGAGGCTGAAGCCTGACACCGATGCGGACGAGGATTTTCTGTCTTAACCACTCCTGGGTAGACCTCTATTAAGGTCATTTACAAAAAGGTCTCTTAGGAGAAATTTTCATAAAAATCCATAAGAAAAAGTCTTGTAAATGACATTCAACGAGGTCTACCCAGACCATAAATCCAATCAGGAGAAAGCATTATGAGAGAGAAAACAATCGAGCGTAAATTAACGCTGATGGTAAAAAAGCGTGGCGGCATCTGTCCGAAGTTCGTATCTCCTGGATATGATGGGATGCCCGACCGAATTGTTCTTCTGCCTGGTTGCCATTTTGCCTTTGTGGAAGTAAAGGCTCCGGGTGAAAACCCCCGCCCACTCCAGCTTTCACGGCACAAATTACTACGCAGACTCGGTTTCCCGGTTTATGTCCTGGATGCTGAAGAACAGATTGGAGGTATCCTTGATGAGATACAAACCTCATGACTACCAGGCTTATGCCATCGACTACATTGAAACCCACCCCATCGCTACCGTCTTTCTGGATATGGGTCTCGGCAAAACGAGCATCACCCTTACCGCAATCAATGATCTGCTGTTTGACAGCTTCGAGATTCACCGGGTTCTGGTAATCGCGCCGCTGCGTGTGGCACGGGACACATGGACGGCTGAAGTGGATAAGTGGGATCACCTTCAGAACCTCATCTGCTCCGTGGCTGTCGGCACAGAGGTGGAACGCAAAGCTGCCCTGATGCGATCCGCTGATATTTACATCATCAACAGAGAAAATGTCCAGTGGCTTGTGGAGGACAGCGGCATCCCGTTCACCTTCGATATGATCGTGATTGACGAACTGTCCTCCTTCAAGAACCACAACACAAAGCGGTTCAAATCCATGCTGAAGGTCAGACCCAAGGTCAGCCGAATCATTGGGCTGACCGGCACTCCCGCTTCCAACGGTCTGATGGATCTGTGGGCAGAGTTCCGCATTCTGGACATGGGACAGCGTCTGGGGCGGTTCATCACCAAATACCGCACCGACTACTTTATGCCGGATAAGCGGAACGGTCAGATCATCTACTCCTACAAACCGCTGCCGAATGCGGAGGACGCCATCTACAGGCAGATTTCGGACATCACCATCTCCATGAAGTCCACCGACCATTTGCAGATGCCGGAACTGATCAGCAGTGAGTACACGGTTCAGCTTTCCGATGAGGAAAAGCAGAAATATTCCGACCTGAAGCATGAGCTGGTTCTATCCCTGGGGGATACCGAAATCACCGCCGCCAACGCAGCATCCCTCTCCAGCAAGCTGAGTCAGATGGCAAACGGTGCTGTCTACGATGATGGCGGCGAGGTCATCCGTATCCATGACCGCAAATTGGACGCGCTGGAGGACATCATCGAAGCGGCAAACGGTAAACCGGTACTGGTGGCCTACTGGTTCAAGCATGACCTGACCCGCATTTCGGAACGGCTGAAAAAACTGCATATTCCGTTCTCCCGTCTGGATGACTCCACCAGCATCCGCAGATGGAATAACGGTAAAATCCCGGTGGCGCTGATCCACCCCGCATCGGCAGGACATGGACTCAACCTTCAATCCGGCGGCTCCACGCTGGTGTGGTTCGGCCTTACCTGGAGTCTAGAACTCTACCAACAGACTGTGGCCCGTCTCTGGCGGCAGGGTCAGACCTCCGAAACCGTAGTGGTGCAGCACATCGTCACAAAGGGTACCATTGACAACCGCATCATGAAAGCCCTCTCCCAGAAGGAGCATACCCAAACGGCACTGATCGATGCCGTAAAAGCGGACTTGAAAATCTGAGACAATCTTCGCCAACATATGACAATCCGTGCCAATCCGAGGATTACAAAATATCGGAGGTACGAATATGGAACCTTATCAGGCATTAGCCAACGCCATTGTAGAACTGGCCGTAAAAGATTACCGAACCGCCCTGAAATACCACTACCGCCACCCGGGTAAGAAAGAATACGCTGACGCGGTGGACAGCCTGGAGCAGTTCTTCCGTTCCGGCTGGTACGGGATGCTGACCGACCTCGACGGCGAATATCTCATGACCGCCGTCCGCCGCATGGTGCGCGAGGAGGTGGCGGCATGAACGCAAAGGATTTTCTGAATCAGGCCTATCTTCTGGATCAGCAGATCAAAAGCAAATCCGAACAGATACAGTCGCTGAACGAACTCGCCACCAGCTGTACGGCCACCATGACCGGAATGCCCCATAACCCCAATCGCGGCACTTCCCGGATGGCGGATGCCGTCTGCAAGATCATCGACCTGCAGAACGAGATCGCATCGGATATGGATCGTCTGGTTCAGATTAAAAAGGACATCGTGGATGTGATAGGCAAGGTCGAGGATGTGGAACTGCGCATCCTGCTGGAACAGCGATATCTGTGCGGTGCGACATGGGAAGAGATCACCATGAATCTTTACCATAACCGCCGCTGGATCTTCCGACTGCACGATAAAGCCCTGGACGCAGTGCAGAAGATCCTTGACGGCAGTGAAAGAAGCCACGAAAAGCCACTATAATGCACATCCGCTTTATGATATCATTATAATGCGAAGAAAATGCAGAGAGCCTCATGGGAGCAATCCCGTGGGGCTTTTCTCATGCCCGGATGGAGGTGAACAGATGCCAAGAAAACCAAAGCGCCC
>JALFGI010000164.1 GCA_022777455.1 Clostridiales bacterium
TTCGCTTCAAGACTCTCGTCAGATCGGCCTGTATTTGTTCTTCGCTGTCCCGGTGGCCATTTAGAGCGGTGAAGGCGGTGATCGCCTCTTCATAGCTGCCCTCCTCCATCAAGGCGACAGCAGCGTCATATCTCACGTCCTGAATGGCAGTTTCACAGGCCTGAATTTGCGCGGCGCTGTCTCGGTGGCCATTCAGGGCGGCAAAGGCGGTGATCGCTTCCTCATAGCTGCCCTGGGCCATCAAAGCGGCGGCGGCATTATATTCTCTGTCCAGAATACCGATTTCACAGGCTTGAATCTGTTCTGCGCTGTCCCGGTAGTCACCCATGGCGGTAAAGGCAACGATCGCCTCTTCATATTCTCCTTGCTCCATCAGCTTCACCGCGTTTTGGTAATCCAGAGCGGGGATGACAATATATTTTACCACATTCACTGCTGCCACGATCAGAACCAGGCAGGCGGCAATACGGATACTCCGCTTTCTCCGTTTGGCGGCTTCCCGGGCAAGGAGGGCATCTCTTCTTTTTTCGCAGGTCTTGGCGTGAGCGGCGCTGTCCCGATAGCTGCCCAATTTCCGGAAGTCCTCTGCCAGCTGTCCCAGAGCTTCGATGGTTTTCGCCGTTTCCAGCTTGGAAACCAATTCCTGATAGCACTCCTCCCGCTGGCGGTCGTCGGCTTCTTTTTGGGCAAGCTTCTGGCGGTACAGCGCCTGGATTTTCTTGTCCGTCTCAGCCAGGAACTCCCTGTAGCGCTGCTCTACCGCTTTTCTGTCGGCTTTCTCCTTAGATTTGGCATTGGAAAGCCGCTGGTCCAGGGTGTCAAAGAGGGTTTTCTTCCCCTGCTCCAACGTTTGCTTTGCTTGACCGGCGGCGAATTTTTCCGCCTTGGAGAGCCACTGGTGGTTTTCCCATTGGGTTTTGGCTTTCTGATATTGCTGCTGCCGGACGGAAACCGTGGAAGGATAGCTGAGGTCAAAATGGTATGCCTTCCGAATATCATCCGGCTCCAAATATCCCTCGATGGCGTATTTCTTAGCCGCCTGCTCGATGTGTACCTCCTCCGGCTTCAGGGTCAGGGTTTCCGGCTTTGCACTTTCGGTGCTTTGAAGCCACTGTCTGACCAGGCCGTCCAGGGTTTTCTGCCGCTCCTTCACCAGGGCCTTGCCAATGTAAGCCTGGGCGTTCTTGGAATCGTTATTCAGCACTTCCTCAAAGAAGCCGTCCGCCTTCTGCCAATCGCCATCCTCCAGAGCCATGTAGCCCCGATCCAGCAGAGAGGCGATTTTGCTGGCTGCTCCTGCATTCTCCACAACAACCCGCTCCTGAACCAGGGTCTGCTTTTTCAGAGGGATATACTTTTCCATATTGAAAAGAATATCCTGGATCGCGCCCATTTTGCCCAGATCCGCCCCCTGGAGATGCTTGAACTCCCTGGGCATATCCTCCGGGTCCAGGTCCTTGTAGCAGGGGATCAGGTGTTTGCTCTTGTCGGCGGCCATGAGCTTCAGATACCGGCTCCACTCGTTCTTTACCCACACGGCGTTGTAGTATTCGTAGCAGGTGCCCACCGCCAGCATGACCTTGGCAGAGTTCAGAGCGGCGAAGATGTAAGGCTCGTAGGCCTGGCCCAGCTTATCCCGCAGGGTGACCCGGGAGAAGAACACCCGGTAGCCCTTGCCCGTCAGCGCGGAGTAGAGATCCTGGGCCAGAACGGAGTCCAGGGTGCGCTCCCCCTTTTCGTCGGTTTCCTTGTAGCAGATAAAAATGTCGTAGGGCTTTTCCGTGGAGGACACCTCCAGAATCCCCTTCCGAATTCGTTCAAATTCCTTGGCCTCCTCCCGGTAGACCTTCTGCGCCACGGTGTCCGCATTCTCACAGGCTTGGTCAAAGTCGCTGTCCTCCAGGATGCTGTCAAAGCTGGAGCGGTGGCAGGTGGGGATTTTCTTGCCCGTGGCCGGGTCGTCCACGTACTCAATGCCGTATTTGCACAGCACCAGACCCCAGTAGGCCTCCGCTTCTTCCGGGAAGTCGGCGACGATGGATTCATAGACGCCCGCCGCCTTGTCGAATTCGCACCCGGAGCGCAGCCGGTTGGCTCGGGCGAAGAGGGTCAGTTTCTTTTCGTTGTCCGCGGTGGGCACCGTCTGACGTCTGCCGCAGTATTCACATTCCGCAACGGTGGAACCCGGCTCGATCACCAGGTCGCCGCCGCACATTTTACATTTGATGATGGCCATGGTAATTTCTCCTCAATTCAACTTTCCCAGTTCTTCTTTGATTTGAGCCAGCCTGGCTTCGATCTCTCTGCGCCGCCTGCCGGTGAACAGACCTTTCAGGGAGGAAAGTTCTGTCTCCAGCGCCTTTTTTTTTCCGCACCAGAGCTTTCTGCTTCGCCCTGCGCTGTTCTTCCCGTTCTCTGGCTTCTTCTCTGCGCTGTTCTTCCCGTTTTCTGGCTTCTTCCCGTTCTGCTTCTATGGTTTCTATATTTTGAAAAAGCTTCCAGCCGCTGACATCGCACTGACCATACTTGTTATCTCCCACAGCCACCACGGTGCCGTCGGCTTTCAGGCCTACGGTGTGCAAACCTCCTGCGCTGATGGCCACAATGTCTTTCCAGCCGCTGACATCGTAGTAGGATCCCACAGCTACCACGGTGCCGTCGGCTTTCAGGCCCACGGTGTAAGAATCTCCTGCGCTGATGGCCACAATATCCCCCCAGGCGCTGACCTTACACCGGCCATCCTTGTTCCATCCCACAGCCACCACGGTGCCGTCGGCTTTCAGGCCTACGGTGTGTTCCCATCCTGCACTGATATCCACAATGTCCTTCCAGCCGCTGACATCGCACCGGCCAAAACCGTTATCTCCCACAGCCACCACAGTGCCGTCGGCTTTCAGGCCTACGGTGCAAAAGCTTTCTGCGCTGATGGCCACTATGTCCTTCCAGCCGCTGACATCGCACTGACCATACTCGTTCCATCCCACCGCTACCACGGTGCCGTCGGCTTTCAGGCCTACGGTGTAATCAGATCCCGCGCTGATGGCCACAATGTCCTTCCAGCCGCTGACATTGCACGCGCCATAAGCGTTATCTCCCGTAGCCACCACAGTGCCGTCGGCTTTCAGGCCTACGGTAAATCTGCCGGATGCACCGATCATGTTCTGCGCCGGAGCGTACCGGCTGCGCCATTGGCGAGAGATTTCCATAAACCGCAGACGCTCCTGACGCTGACGCTCTTCCTGTTCCAAACGTTCCTGCTCGATACGCTTCTGTCGTCTCACAATGGCATCGATATCGCCGGTCAGCTCCGCTCTCAGGGGCTCGCTTCCGAAACGGATCACTTTTTGATAGTTGCCGTTATGATCAAAAGGCTTTTCCTGATTCCCCAGCGCTGTCCGCTCTCTGACCCGCAGGTCTGCCATCAGCTTTCCCAGATAGGCCTCCGCGCACTCCGCGTCCTGGTTCAGAGCCTCCTCAAAGAAGCCATCCGCCTTGTTCCATTCGCCATCCTCCAACGCCAGATAGCCCCGTTTCAGCAGCTGCTGCGCGTTGGAACCGCCGGCGGTTTGCTGAATGATCACCTTTTGCTGGGGTGCAGCCTCCTGCATTCTGGGCAGCAGCTTCTCGATGCCCCGGAGCAAGTCCTGAATCGCGCCCACCTTGCCCATGTCCTGGGCCTGCAGCTTGGCGAATTCCCTGGGCATATCGTAGGCATCGATGTTTTTGTAGCAGGGGATCAGATGCTTGGATTTGTCAGATGCCATGAGCTTTAAGAAACGGCTCCATTCGTTCTTCACCCACACGGCGTTGAAGTATTCATAATCCGTTCCAAAGGCCAGCATGATTTTTGCGCTGTTCAGGGCGGCGAAGATGTAGGGCTCATACTCCTGCCCCAGCTTGTCTTCCAGGGTGATCCGGGAGAAGAATACCCGGTAATCTTTTGCGGTGAGGGCATCGTAAACGTCCTGGGCAATGGCAGAATCGATGGTACGCTGGCCGTTTTCGTCGGTTTCTTTATAACAGATGAAGATATCATAGGGCTGCTCCCTGCCGGAGACCTCGATGATGCCCTTGCGGATCTCCTCGATCTGCTTGGCCTCCTCCCGATAGACCTTCCTCGCCACGGCGTCGGCGTTTTCCAGTGCCTGCTCGAAATCGCTGTCCTCCAGGATGCTGTCAAAGCTGGAGCGGTGACAGGTGGGGATCTTCTTGCCCGTTGCCGGGTCGTCCACGTACTCGATGCCGTATTTGCACAGCACCAGACCCCAGTAGGCCTCCGCCTCTTCCGGGAAGTCGGCGACGATGGATTCATAGACGCCCGCTGCCTTGTCAAATTCGCACCCGGAGCGCAGCCGGTTGGCCCGGGCGAAGAGGGTCAGCTTCTTTTCGTTGTCCGCAGTGGGCACCGTCTGCCGGCTGCCGCAGTATTCGCATTCGGCAACGGTGGAGCCCGGCTCGATCACCAGATCACCGCCGCACATTTTACATTTGATGATGGCCATTTCTTTCTTCCTCTCTTTCATTCAGAACGATTTCCATATGCTTCAGTGCGAATTCCAAACTCATGGTCAATATCTCGTTGCGGTTGCGCCCGGTGACATTGGCGATGGCATCGATGTCCTTCAGCATTTCCTTGGTGATTCGCATGGACAAAATCGTGGTTTCCCCGCCGTATTTCTTCTGTGTGATCCGTAAAACCGGTTCCGACATGGTTTCCACACCTCCTAATACTGTTATTGTATTACGTTCGTAATCGAATTGCAAGTCGGGGAATCTTTTTTGCCGATTTACCCAAATTGGCAGATTGTCATTTGGATATAAATTCAGAACCGCAGCGGTTATGATGTACACACCGCCGTCACGCCTAAGAGTACAACACTATTCTATGAAAGCAATATCAATGCAAAGGAATGCGAATAAGTCGAAAGTCAAGTAGTAGTATGGCGAGTTGATTATGGATAATTGCTTTGTTTGAGGTTGAGATGTTGTCCTAAAAAGAAAGGCAGACCCAGGTCAGCAGGATTGTCCCTGCCAGCCTGGGTCTGTTTCTGTAATATTTCATAACCTTGTTACGATTTCCCTCCCGTCCTTAAACATGAACACCACACGCTCGTCAGCGTGGACGGTGATATGGTCGATGGTGCCGGACAACGTGCTCTTTGAAGGCGGCGCGGGTGAGACCATCCGCAAGAAGCTGCTGGAAACCACCGAGCTGCACACCATTCTCCGCCTGCCCACCGGCATCTTCTACAAGCCCGGTGTCAAGGCCAACGTGCTTTTCTTCGACAAGCGCCCTGCCAGCCCGGAAAGGCAGACGAAAGATATCTGGATTTACGATTTCCGCACCAATATCCATTTCACCCTGAAGCAGCATCCCATGGCCGATGCCGATCTGGATGACTTTATCCGCTGCTACCACCCGGAGAACCGCCACGAACGGATGGAAACCTGGTCGGAAGCCAACCCCGATGGCCGCTGGCGAAGGTTCAGCGCGGAGGATATCCTGAAACGGGACAAGGCCAGTCTGGACATCTTCTGGATCAAGGACAAGTCCCTGGCCGATTTGGACAGCCTGCCCGATCCCGACGAACTGGCTGCGGATATCATTGAAAATTTGCAGTCCGCGCTGGATAGTTTCCATGAGCTGATGTCATCCCTGCAAAAATAATCCAATGCGTAAACACCATGCCGCTGCAAAGTAAGCATCAAAGCCAGGGACATCCCGGAGTTTTGTACTCTGGGATGCCTCTGGCTTATTTTCCTAAGGCAACACCACGATCAGATCAAATGGGCATCTTGCTGTCAACCAGTGCGTATAAGGGATGCTTAAGGTTTGGATTTACCCGACTTTATTCGGTATTTCCCGAACTTTTCAAAAACCCAATTGGGGTCAAAATGGGGTCAACTCAAATTGAAACTCATTCCAATTTCATTCGAAAAGTTAGAAAAACACCGGATTTCTTATCGAAATCCGGTGTTTTTATGGTTGCGGAGGCAGGACTCGAACCTACGACCTCCGGGTTATGAGCCCGACGAGCTTCCAACTGCTCTACTCCGCGATATTCACTTGCTTGGTA
>JALFGI010000175.1 GCA_022777455.1 Clostridiales bacterium
GGAGGTTACAATTATGTATTTTGATTCTATTGCCAAGATTATCGCTGAGCGTACCGGATGCGAGATTGCCGCCGTGAAGCCTGAGAGCACCTTTACGGAACTGGGCATCGACTCCCTGGATACTGTGGAGCTGCTGATGAATCTGGAAGACGAGCTGGGCATTGAGATCGAGCTGGACCAGCCTGTTACCACTGTGGGCGACCTGGACGCTTTTCTCCAAAGCAAGCAGGGGTGAGCCGATGATTCAGTCTGCCATTTGTGAATTGCTGGGCATCCGCTACCCTGTGTTTCAGGGCGGCATGGCCTGGATCGCGGATGGTGCTCTGGCCGCTGCCGTAAGTAATGGCGGCGGCCTTGGCATTATTGCCGCAGGAAACGCTCCCGGAAGCTATGTTCGGGAACAGATTCGGATTGCAAAATCCAAAACCCAGCACACCATCGGCGTCAATATCATGTTGATGAGCCCGTTTGCCGATGAAGTGGCCCAGGTGGTTGTGGAAGAAAAGGTTCGCGTCGTCACCACCGGTGCGGGCAATCCATCCAAGTATATGAAATCATGGAAGGAGGCGGACATCAAGGTGATCCCCGTGGTGGCTTCTGTTGCGATGGCAAAGCTGATGACTCGTCTGGGTGCCTCCGCGCTGATTGCCGAGGGCGGTGAAAGCGGCGGCCATGTGGGGGAACTGACCACTATGGTGCTTGTTCCCCAGATTTGTGACGCCACGGACCTCCCGGTGCTGGCAGCCGGCGGTATTGCCGACGGACGGGGGATGGCGGCGGCCTTCATGCTTGGCGCCTGCGGCGTACAGATGGGCACTCGTTTCTTAAGCGCCTATGAGTGCACCATTCACCCCGGCTACAAGGAAAGAATCCTGAAAGCCACCGACCTGTGCACCATGGTTACCGGCAAGCGGCTGGGCCACCCGGTGCGCAGCCTGCGGACTCCTTTTGCCAGAGCCTACGCCAAAGCGGAATACGGCGGAATGCCGGATGAGGAGTTGGAAGCCCTGGGCGCCGGCAAACTGCGCCTGGCAGTGCAGGACGGCGATGCGGAAAACGGCTGCTTCCTGTCCGGCCAGATTGCTGCCATGGTGAATAAGGAGCAGCCTGCTGCCCAGATCGTTCGGGAAGTGGCAGAAGAAGCGGAAGTGATTCTGCGGAGGGCAGACAAATGGGTAAAGTAGCCTTTGTTTTTTCCGGGCAGGGAGACCAGTATCCCGGAATGGGAAGGGAATTATATGAAATCCATCCGGCGGCCCGGCGGGTATTTGACCTTTGCGATTCCATCCGCCCGGGAACGGCCCGGCAGTGCTTTGCGGGAACGGCGGAGGAACTGAAGGAGACGGTGAATACCCAGCCGTGCCTCTTTTCCATGGAACTTGCTGCCGCCGAAACCCTCCGGGAAAAGGGAATCGTCCCCGATGCGGTTGCCGGATTCTCCTTGGGAGAGGTTTCCGCCGCAGCCTTTGCCGGACTGTTTGACATTTCTACAGGTTTTTCTCTGGTCTGCCGCCGGGGGCAGCTGATGCAGCAGGCAGCGCAGCAGTACGACACCGCCATGGCAGCAGTGGTGAAACTTTCTTCGGAGAAGGTGGAAGCCCTCTGCACGGAGTATTCCGGACTGTATCCTGTGAACTACAATTGCCCCGGACAAACATCCGTATCCGGCCTGACTTCCCAAATGGCGGCATTTTCCGCAGAGGTGAAAGCGGCAGGAGGCCGCTGCATTCCCTTGAAAGTCAAGGGGGCGTTCCATTCACCCTTTATGCAGAGCGCGGCGGATGCCTTTGCCCTGGATTTGGAGAAGGCTTCCATGCAGAAACCCGGGATTCCCCTTTATTCCGATGTAACGGCAGAAGAATACAGCCAGAACCCTGCCGAATTGCTGGCAAAGCAGATTGCAAGTCCAGTCCGCTGGGAACAGCTGGTGCGCAATCTGATTGCTTCCGGGGTGGATATCTTTGTGGAGATCGGTCCAGGAAGGACTCTGACCAATATGATTCAGAAAATTGACCTTGCGGTAAGGACCTGCACCTTTACCGCGTATTTGGAGGAAAGCGGATGCTGAAAGGAAAGACAGCACTCATTACCGGCGGCTCCCGGGGAATCGGCGCGGCCATTGCACGGAAATACGCCTCTATGGGTGCAGATATTGCAATTATTTACGCCGGCAATCAGGAAGCGGCACAGTCTGTATGTGCCCAGTGCGAAGTGCTTGGTGTCAAGGCGTCTGCCTACCGGTGCAATGTGGCGGATTTTGAAGAAACCAAGGCCACTGTTGCCGCCGTCCGTTCAGACTTCGGCGGGATTCAGATTCTGGTAAACAGTGCGGGCATTACGAAGGACGCACTTGTCCCCATGATGCGGGAGGATGCTTTTGATGCTGTGCTGGATACCAACCTGAAGGGTTCATTCAACATGATTCGTCATGTCAGTGGCTCTATGCTCCGTATGAAAGAGGGCTGCATCATCAACATTAGCTCTGTTTCCGGCCTGATGGGCAACGCAGGTCAGTGCAACTACGCTGCCTCCAAGGCGGGGGTCATTGGCCTGACCAAGTCCGTGGCCAAGGAGCTGGCGTCAAAGGGTATCCGCTGCAACGCCATCGCCCCCGGCTTTATCCGTACGGATATGACTGGAAATCAGGACAGCAACCCGTTGCTTTCCATGATTCCTCTGGGGAGAATGGGAGAGGCGGAGGAAGTGGCGGAGGCGGCGGCCTACCTGGCCGCGGCGAACTATGTCACCGGCGAGGTCCTTCGTGTGGACGGCGGCATCGCTATGTAAGGAGAAAACAATGAGTGAAGAAAGACGTGTTGTCGTCACCGGCATGGGCATTGTCAGCCCCGTCGGAAGCGACATGGAAACGGCATGGGGCAATCTGGTGTCCGGCTACAACGGCATCGGCCCCATCACCTATTTTGATACCACCAACTATAAAGCCAAGCTGGGGGCTGAGGTGAAGGACTTTGACCTCCTGCAGTATATGGAAAAGAGCGAGACTCTGCGCTCTGACCGCTTCGCTCAGTACGCCATGGGCGCGGCGGTGCAGGCAGTGGAGGAAAGCGGTGTCATCGGAACGGTATCTCCCGAACGGATGGCAGTTTACTTTGGTTCCGGTATCGGCGGCCTGAACACAGTTTCTGCGGAGATCGGCAAGCTGGAATGCCGGGGCCCCCATCGGGTCAGCCCGCTGTGCGTACCCATGATGATTGCCAATATGGCCGCAGGCATGATTGCCATCCGCTACAACTGTCAGGGTCCGGCTCTGCCTGCGGTTACGGCCTGTGCATCCGGCTCCAATGCCATCGGCGAAGCCCTGCGGCTGATCCGTCATGGTTATGCCGATGCAGTGATCACGGGCGGCGCGGAGGCTTCCATTGTGCCTGTGGGCATTGCGGGCTTTATTAACATGAAAGCCCTGTCCACGGCGGAGGATCCCAATGCCGCATCCCTGCCTTTCGATGCCCGCCGGGGTGGTTTTGTCATCGGAGAAGGCGCAGGCGCACTGGTGCTGGAAGAGTACGAGCACGCCAAGGCGAGGGGCGCGAAGATTTACGGAGAGGTCTGCGGCTACGGCTCCACCTGTGACGCCTACCACATCACCGCCCCCCATCCGGAAGCCGAGGGCGGCGCAAGGGCCATGGCGCAGGCACTGAAGGAGGCCGGTTACACCGGCGCGGAAAGGGTATATGTCAATGCCCACGGCACCGGAACCCCACTGAACGATGCAGGTGAGACCCTTGCCATCAAGAAAGCGCTGGGCGAGGAGGCTGCGTACAAAGCGCTGGTCAGTTCCACTAAGTCCATGACCGGACATATGCTGGGTGCTGCCGGTGCGGTGGAGGCAATCGTATGCCTGAAGGTGCTGGAGACCGGTATGGTACCTCCCACCATCAATCTGCAGGAAAAGGACCCCAAGTGCGATCTGAACTATGTGCCGAATCAGGCGGAAGCAGCGCAGATC
>JALFGI010000194.1 GCA_022777455.1 Clostridiales bacterium
GGAGCTTTCACAGTAATTCGGCAAGAGCTGACAGCGAGGGATTTTGACTCAGCCGAAAGCATTGAAATTGAGGAAATACTTTGTGTATTTTCCAATTTCAGTGCTGCACGGATGGGGCAAAAGGCCCGCTGTTCAGCCGCAGACGAATGATTCAGAGGTTCCTTTATTTTGCCACGAAGCCCACTTTTTTATAGACCTTGCGCAGGGTCTTTTCCGCCACGAAACCTGCCTTTTCAGCGCCGCTGCGGTAGACACTCTCGAGATAGGCCTTGTCCTTCATCAGGCGGGTCGCCTCCTCGCGGATGGGCCGCAGAGTCTCCACCACAGCCTCGCCCACGGCGGGCTTGAACTTGCCGTAGCCGCAGCCGGCAAACTCCTGCTCGATTTCCTCAAAGGTCTTGCCAGTACAGGCGGAGTAGATGGTCATCAGATTGGAAACGCCGGGCTTGTTTTCCTTGTCGTAACGGACGCAGTTCTCTGTGTCGGAGTCGGTGATGGCCCGCTTGAACTGGCGCATAATGGTCTCGGGGGTATCCATGACCAGAATCCTGCCGGTGTCTTCATTCTCGGACTTGGACATCTTGGCAGCGGGATTGGTCAGGCTCATGATCCGGGCGCCGACCTTGGGCACAAAGGGCTCGGGAATCTTGAACACATCCCCATACACGCCGTTAAACCGGCGGGCGATGGTGTGGCACAGCTCCACATGCTGCTTCTGGTCCTCACCCACAGGCACATAATCCGGCTGGTACAGGAGGATATCCGCAGCCATCAGGCTGGGATAGGTGAACAGGCCGCCGTTGATGTTGTCGGCGTTTTTTGCGGACTTGTCTTTGAACTGGGTCATTCTGCTCAGCTCACCGAACATGGCGTAGCAGTTCAGTACCCAGCCAAGTTCTGCGTGCTGGTGGACATGGCTCTGAATAAACAGGGTATTCTTTTCCGGGTCAAGGCCGCAGGCAATGTACTGAGCCAGCTGCTCCAGTGTGCGCCGCCGCAGGTCAGCAGGATTCTGCCGCACAGTGATGGCATGCAGGTCCGCCATAAAATAAAAGCAGTCGTAGGAATCGGCTCGCTCCGCCCAGTTCTTGATGGCTCCCAGATAGCTGCCCAGTGTCAGATCCCCGGAGGGCTTAATGCCGGAAAGCATCCGTTTCTTGGGTGCTTCCTGGATGACTTCGCTCATAAAATCACGCTTCTTTCACTGAAAGTTTTCCTTATGATATCACAGTTACCCCCGTTGTGCAAGGAGATTTTGCGCTTCCACCTATTACAGAATTGATTTCTTCAATCCATTGTGCTATACTCTATCCAAGATATTCAGAGAAAAGAGGAAAAAATATGGATTATCAAGCTTTGGCCGACCTTCTGTTTCCCAATGTGACCGAAACGCCCGAGGAGGTGGAAGCGCGGTTTCCCAAGCGTCAGGTGCCTGAGGGTGCGGTAATCACCCGCATGGCCCCCTCCCCCACCGGTTTTGTCCACCTGGGCAACCTGGTGCAGGGCATGATCTCCGAGCGGATGGCCCATCAAAGCGGCGGCGTACTGTTCCTGCGGGTGGAGGACACCGATGCCAAGCGGGAGGTTCCCGGCGCTGTGGAAGTGCTCATCGGCTCCCTGAAGCACTACCACATCAACTTTGATGAGGGCGCAACCATTGACGGCGACAGCGGCGACTACGGCCCTTACCGTCAGCGCCAGCGGGCAGCCATCTACCATGTGTTCGCCAAAAAGCTGGTTTCCGAGGGCAAAGCCTACCCCTGCTTCTGCACGGAGGAAGAGCTGTCCGCCCTGCGGGAGCAGCAGGAGGCCAATAAAGAGACCACCGGCTATTATGGCAAGTATGCCATCTGGCGTGACCGCCCCCTGGAGGAGATCAAGCAGCAGCTGGATGCCGGGAATCCCTGGGTGCTGCGCTTCAAGTCCATGGGCAGCATCGAAAACCAGTTCAAGTTCGATGATCTGGTCAAGGGCAAGCTGACCATCACCGAAAATAACGTTGACCATGTTCTGCTGAAATCCGACGGCATCCCCACCTACCACTTCGCCCACGCCGTGGATGACCATCTGATGCAGACCACCCATGTGGTGCGGGGTGACGAGTGGCTCCCCAGTCTGCCCTTCCACATTCAGCTGTTCCAGGCCCTGGGTTTCAAGCTGCCCAAGTACGTCCACATCGGACCGCTGATGAAGATGGACGGCACTTCCAAGCGGAAGCTCTCCAAGCGCAAGGACCCAGAGCTGGCCCTGACCTACTACAAAGCCGAGGGCTTCCCAGTTCAGGCCATGCGGGAGTACCTGATGACCGTGCTGAACTCCAATTTCGAGGACTGGCGCCGTGCCAACCCCGATGCGGATATTGAAACCTTCAAATTCAGTCCCAAAAAGCTGAATCCCGCAGGCTCCCTGTTTGACTATGCCAAGCTCGTGGACGTTTCCAAGAATGTCATTTCCCGGATGAGCGCCGAAGAGGTGTATGGTCTGCTGACGGCTTGGGCAGAGGAATTTGATTCCGATTTTGCACAGAAGCTCAAGGCCGATCCAGACTTCGCCACCCGGATCCTTGCCATCGGCCGGGGCGGCAAAAAGCCCCGCAAGGACATGGCCACCTGGCAGGAAGCCAAGCCCTACATGGGCTTCTTCTACGACGAATATCTGGAAGCTCCCTGCTTTGATGAAAAGTTTGACAAGGCTGTCATTCGCAGCGCACTCACCAAATTCCTGGAGCGCTTCAACTTCCAGGATGACGCCAACACCTGGTTTGACAAGGTGAAGGAAATCACCACCGAGCTGGGCTTCACCACCGACATGAAGGCCTATAAGGCCGACCCCTCCGCCTATCCCGGAACGGTTGCGGATATTTCCACCTTCCTGCGCCTGGCGGTAACGGGAAAAACCAACTCCCCCGACCTGTACACCGTAATGCAGATTCTGGGTTATGATGCCACGGTTTCCCGCATCAGAAATGCCATTTCCCTGCTGGCTGAGTAATTCCATCTCCACCGGTCTTCCATTGGAAGGCCGGTGATTTTTTTATCCCTTCTTTACAGATTCCCCGACGTGTGATATGATTTCAGAAGTCAAGTCAAGAGGGAGAGAATTCGATGTACAAAGAATACAGTTCCGTGGAATTTGAAAATAAATATACCTACGAAGGGAAGGATCTGGGCGCCACTTGGAGCCGGGAGAGCACCTTTTTTCGGCTGTGGGCGCCCACGGCTCAGGATGTGGAAATCTGCCTTTATCGTTCCGGAACCCAGGGGCAGGAGGATCTGATTGACCGGCTGCCCATGACCCCCGACCAAAACGGCACCTGGGTCGCCACGGCCAGCGGCAACCTGAACGGCGTCTACTATACCTATCTGGTAGATGTGGACGGAGCCATCATGGAAGCTTGCGATCCCTACGCCGTCACCACCGGTGTCAACGGCAATCGGGCCATGGTCTGCGATCTGAAAAGCACGGACCCCGACGGCTGGGATCAGGACCGGACCCCGGTTGTCTCCGACAGCTATTCCGATTATGTGATCTGTGAGCTCCATGTCCGGGATCTGTCCTCCCTGGCATCCTCCAGGATCCATAACAAAGGGAAGTTCCTGGGACTCACAGAAACAGACGCGAAGCTGAAGTCCGGTCAGCCCACCGGGATCACCCATCTGAAAAATCTCGGCGTCACCCACATCCATCTGATGCCTGTGTATGACTACGGCTCCGTGGACGAAGCAAACCCCGGAAAGGAATACAACTGGGGCTACGATCCGGTGAACTTCAATGTTCCGGAGGGTACCTATTCCACCAATCCCTATGACGGTTTCACCAGAGTCCGGGAAATGAAACAAATGGTCCATTCCCTGCACCAAAACGGCCTGGGCGTCATTCTGGACGTGGTTTACAACCATGTATACCACACCTTTGAATTCTCCATGAACCAGATTGTCCCCGGATATTTCAGCCGGGAAAATGAAGCCGGAATTCTCTCCAACGGCTCCTGCTGCGGCAATGACACCGCCTCCGAACGTTCCATGGTCCGCAAATACATTGTGGATTCCGTGAACTACTGGGCCGACGAATATCACGTGGACGGCTTCCGGTTCGACCTGGTTGGTCTTCTGGATGTTTTCACCATTCAGGAAATCATCTCCTCCGTCCGCAAAAAGCATCCCCATGTCATGTTCTATGGAGAGGGCTGGAATCTGAACACCCAGGTTACCAAGCCGGATCTGCCGCTGGCTGTTCAGGGAAATGCCTGGATGATACCGGAATTTGCCTTCTTCAACGATACCATGCGGGATACCATGCGTGGTTCCGTTTTTGATTACCATTTGCCTGGATTCATTTCCGGGGCACCGGTCTCCAAAGAGCATCTTCTGAAATGCTTCCAGGGCCGGATGGATTGGAGCTGCATGCCCAACCAGATCGTGAACTACGTCTCCTGTCATGATAACCACACCCTCCACGACCGGATCGCGGAAGCCCTGCCCCATGCGGAGGAAGCCGAAATTGCCAGACGGAGCCGCCTGGCTGCCGCCTTTACCCTGCTGAGCACCGGCATTCCCTTCTTCCTGGCGGGAGAGGAAATGCTCCGCACCAAGAAAACACGTTTGGGAAAATACGTCGGCAACAGCTACCGCAGCCCTGACCACATCAACGGAATCAAATGGAACCGCCTGAAAGAACCGGAGGTTCAGGAAACCGTCCGGTATTATCAGGGACTCCTGTCCCTGCGCAAACAACACCCGCTTTTCCGAATGACGAATCCAGACGAAGTGCGCCGCCGCATTACGCTGCTTTCCGGTACTCCGGAGGGGATCACCGCCTTTGTCCTGACCGGCGAAAGCGAGACAATTATCGTGGCATTCAACCCCGGCACCGCTTGCGCCAATCTTTCCCTGCCGGAGGGAAAATGGGGTGTTTTTGTGGAGAACAACCGGGCAAGCGATGATGTTTTGTTCTCCGTATCCGGTGAAGTTGCCGTGGACGGACTTTCTGCGTTTATCGCAATTTTAAAGAAATAATCCGGTATCCCTCAGCAGTCTCACCAAGCATTCCCCTTTTCAGTTGACATTTTCGGTGAAAGTAACTATAATATAGGTATCCACTCAGCAAGGAGGCAATATTATGGAAAAACGAATCATCACCATCAGCAGAGAATACGGTGCGGGCGGATTGCCGGTTGGCCGTATGGTTGCCGAAAAACTGGGTATTCCCTTCTATGACAAAAAGCTTGTGGAACACGTCGCAGAGGAGTCCGGCTTTGCCCCCAAGTTCATTGAAGAGCACGGTGAGCACTCCCCCAGCGGCAGCATGTTTTCCTATGCCTTCGCTCCCCAGGGCGTTCCCGGTGTCATGAACGGCCTTTCCACCTCGGATTACTTATGGAATGTTCAGTGCAATGTGATTCTCCAGCTGGCGGAGAAAGGCCCCTGCGTGATCGTCGGCCGAAACGCCGACTACATTCTGAAAGACCGCAAGGATGTGCTGAACGTTTTCCTCCATGCGGATATCCCCCACCGGGTTGAACGGGTCCTGGAAGCCAATCCCGACGAAAAGAACCCCGAAGGCCGTATCGCTGCCCGGGACAAGCGCCGCCGCCTAAACTATCAGCACTACACCGGCCGTACCTGGGCCATGTCCCAGAATTACCACATCTGCCTGGATACCAGCGTTCTGGGCTATGAGCAGTGTGCTGAGATCATTTTGAATGCTGTGAAGAACAGCAAAGAAGGTTAAAAAAGTTCGCCCACAGCAGTTCGTCTGCCGTGGGCGAATTGATTATTCAGACGGTTGCGGCTTCGTTTTCCTTTTCTCCCTGGAAATGAATGCTGACGCCATTGACCTCCACATCCTCATCCGCATTGATCATGATGTATTTCACGCCGCCAATGACCCGTGTTTCCACCAGGTCGGTACGGGTGGGGTCGATCTTGATGGCAATATCCGGGGTGTGGATTTCAAAATGCTTGCTGTCGATGATGTTCTTGGGATGAAGCTCCGCCTCAAAGCCGAAGGCTTCATCATACTGCACGCTGAATTTGGCCACTCCGGTTTCAGAGACACCGCAGGAGGTAAGCACATCCTTCAGCACGTTTTTATCAATCAGCAGCGGATCGGGTACCTTGCTCTCCTTATGGAGCTCCATGCGCTCGCAGAGCTGCTCGTGGACGGTCTGCACCACATCCAGATTGCATTCATCCCCCAGGGCGGTGGCGAGGAGGGCCTCAAAGCACTTTTTCTGCTCCGCCGCGGGCTTGGGCACGGGCGTATTGAACACCGCTTCAATCAGGGCGTCCTGATTTTCCTTGGTGTTATGGGTGTAGTAAAGAGCGTTGTAGATATTGGTGGAGCGGTTGTCGAAGGCCGGGAACAGGAAGCCGATCTCCGGTGCGGAAACCGGCTGATTCATGGCCCCATCGTGGAAGGTTTTCTCCTCGGGGACATAATGCAGATTGGGCTTGGTCTGCTTCACCGGGCAGACGGCACAGATGAGATAAGTAAAGGTCTCGTCTGCGGAGTCATTCTGCAGGGTATCATCCTTGCTCTTAAAAGGAACGTCGTAGGCATCACAGCCCAGCAGAATCAGGTAGTTTCCCTCCAGGACAATGGTATCGATCATCTTTTTGTAGAGGGTCATGCGCAGCTCCTCGTCCTGAAGCTTGGATTCACGCAGCTTCATCAGGAGCTCATGCTCCGGACTCCCGGCCACCTGGCTGGTTTTGAAGGTCAGATCGATCAGGTTCTTTCCGACAGAACCGGACAGAGCCTTGCGCAGGATGGCAAAATATTTGTCCGCCTCGTTTTCGGACATAATGCCGGTGCTGGCCCGGTACTCGGAAATGATTTCTTTGTTGTCATTGACGAAACAGCCATAGATGGCGGTCATATTACTGCGGTCACGCCGCAGATGGCGGCGAATCTCGCCGATTTCTTTTTCATTCATGTTTCCTTACCTCGTCATTTCAAAAATGCTTTCTGATTATAGCACATGGAATCCAGAAAAGCCAGCGAAAAATCAGCCCCGCGAATGCGGGGCTGATTCATTACTCCCAAAGGCATTTCCAGTTCTGGACGAAGTATTCCACACCGGAGTACACCGTGGTCAGAACAATGACTGCAATGACCGTCCAGAGCACATACACATTCTGGGGGAACACCATCAGAACACACAGGCCAACCATGGTGCTGGCAGTTTTCACCTTCCCGCTCCAGCCGGCGGCAATTACCGTACCCTTGCCCACAGCCACCAAGCGAAGACCGGTGACGGCAAACTCGCGGGTGAGCACGAGCATCAGTGCCCAGGCGGGGAACCGCCCCCACTCGCAGAACATGGTCATCACAGCAATGGTAACCAGCTTATCCGCCAGCGGGTCCAGGAATTTGCCGAAATCACTGACCTGATTGCACTTCCGGGCAATCTGGCCGTCAATGTAATCCGTCAGACTTGCCAGGATAAACAAGAGCAGGGAGATGTACATCCACATGCCTGGAACGCCCTTGCTCAAATACATGGCAACCATCAGTACAGGAATCATAAAAACTCTGACCAAGGTGATTTTACTAGCAGTTGTCATCGTTCTTCCTCCTCAATCAAAATGCCCATCAGGTCGCCATCCTGGGTTCCATCGATCTGAACCATGACGAAATCGCCTTCGTGAAGCGGCTCCTGGGAAGCAATCCATACTCTACCGTCAATCTCCGGGGAATCAGCAAAGGTACGGCCGAAGAACTGCTCGTATTCCTCGTCGTAGCCGTCCACCAGAACCTCCAGGGTTTTACCAACCATGGAAGCATTGTAGTCGTCCATAATCCCCGATTGAAGAAGCTCCACCTGCTGAGCACGTTCCATGGCAACATCTGCGTCCACGTGCTCCATTTCGGCGGCCTTGGTGCCCTCCTCCGGGGAGAAGGGGAACGCCCCCGCCCGCTCCAGCCGAACCTCCTTGAGGAAATCAAGCAGCTCCTGGAATTCTTCCTCTCCCTCGCCGGGAAGGCCGGTGATCAGACTGGTGCGGATCACAAGTCCGGGAATCTCCGCCCTCAGCTTTTTGAACAGCTGCCGCAGGAACGCACCGTTGCCCCGGCGGTTCATCAGCTCCAAAATATGATCGTTGCAGTGCTGAATGGGGATATCCAGATATTTCACGATTTTGGGTTCCTCTGCCATCACCCGGATGAAATCATCATCGATTTCATCGGGATAGACATAGTGAACGCGAATCCAGTGAATCCCATCGATTTTCGCGAGCTGACGCAGCAGCTCCGGCAGCAGCCGCTTGTGTTCCGGCAGATCCGTGCCGTAACGGCTGGTATCCTGCGCCACCACAATCAGTTCCTTCACGCCGGTGCTGGCCAGCATCCGTGCCTCGTAGAGCACATCGTCCATCTGACGGCTGCGGTACTTGCCCCGCAGGGAGGGAATCACGCAGTAGGCGCAGTGATTATCGCAGCCCTCCGCGATTTTGATGTAGGCATAATGCTCCGGAGTGGTGAGAATCCGCCAGGTTTCCTCCTCCGGCGCGTCAATGGAGTCAAATTGGGAAACCGTGTTTCCTTCCAACAGCGCTTCAATGGCAGGTACGATTTCCGTATAGCTGCCCGTACCCAGGACACCGTCCACCTCTGGCATTTCTTTGACGATCTCATCCTGGTAGCGCTGAGAAAGGCAGCCGGTAACCAGAATCTTTCCGATCTTCCCCTCTGCCTTCAGCGCACCGGCCATGAGAATATGGTCGATGGCCTCCGATTTGGCGGAATCAATAAACCCGCAGGTGTTGATCACAACCACATCGCAGCCCACAATCTCACCACTGACGGTGTACCCCGCCTCCTGGACACGGTACATCATCCGCTCGCAGTCCACCTGGTTTTTGGCACATCCAAGGGAGATAAATCCAATCACAGACATTTATTCATCCTCCGGAAATTCATCCGCGTCAAAGCAGAGGTCATTCAGTGCTTCCCGGATCACCCGGTAGCTGTGCCCCCGGCGGAGGAGGGAATCCACCGCCCGCTTGACCTGCTTTTGATCTGACGCATCGGTAATTCTTGATTTTAAAAACTGGGAAATCTTTTCTTTCTGATCCGGGTAATCTGCCAGGGCAGCCTCCCAAAGTTCTTTGGGAATCCGCTTTTCATACAGCACCTGCTTCGCTCTTGAAAGGCCGTAGCCCTTGGAAATGCAGGAGTGGATGATCTGCTCGGCGGTCTTTTCATCGTCCAGAAGATTCATTTCTTCCATCCACTGCACCGCCTGGCGGGCGTCAGAGGGTTTTTCGCCCTTCTGCACCAGCCGGTTCTCCAGATCTTTTTTGGAGACATTGGCAGCGGACACGATGCGAACCGCCCGCATTTTGGCAGATAACGCTTCTGCCGATTTGCAGATCTCTTCAAACCGTTCCTGGGAAAGTTCCATACCGGAATAGAGGGAAAAGTCCTCCACCGTCTGGCGGTACAGCCGCAGCACCCTTCCGTTGTCAAACTGTACAAAGTACCGTCCTGCCCGGTCAGGGGTGGTTTTCAGCAGCTCAATCCTCATCGTCGAAGTCGTCGGCGCTCACGGCAACAGGTCGCTCGGCGGCTTTTGCAGGGGCCTTGGGTGCGCCGCCGGTGAGCTTCCACAGGTTCTCACGAACCTCGGCCTCCACCCGGTCGGCGATTTCGGGATTGGCCTGCAGGTAAGCCTTTACGCTGTCCTTGCCCTGGCCGATGCGCTCATCTCCCATGCTGAACCAGCTGCCGCTCTTCTGGACGATGTCCATCTGAACCGCCAGATCCACCAGTTCTCCCCATTTGGAGATGCCCTGGCCGTACATAATGTCGAAAATAGCTTCCCGGAAAGGAGGTGCAACCTTGTTCTTGACCACCTTGACCCGGGTCTTATTGCCCACCACATTGCCGTCTTCCTTGATGGACTCCACACGGCGCACATCCAGACGGACGGAGGCATAGAACTTCAGTGCATTGCCGCCGGTGGTGGTTTCGGGGTTGCCGTACATCACACCGATCTTCATACGCAGCTGGTTGATGAAAATAACCACGCAGTTGGTTTTGGAAATGGTGCCGGCCAGCTTTCGGAGGGCCTGGGACATCAGTCTCGCCTGAAGGCCCACAAAGGTATCGCCCATTTCGCCTTCGATTTCCTGCTTGGGAACCAGGGCAGCCACAGAGTCCACAACCACTGCGTCCACCGCGCCGGAGCGCACCAAGGCATCGGTGATCTCCAGGGCCTGCTCACCGGTATCGGGCTGGGAAACCAGTAGATTATCGGTATCCACGCCCAGAGCAGCGGCATAGACAGGATCCAGGGCATGCTCCGCATCCACGAAGGCGACCTCACCGCCCCGCTTCTGTGCCTCAGCCAGAATGTGCAGGGCAAGGGTGGTTTTACCGGAGGATTCAGGGCCGTAGATTTCAATGATTCTGCCCTTGGGCACACCACCGATTCCCAGGGCCGCATCCAGGGCCAGGGAGCCGGTAGGGATTGCCTCCACGTTCATTTCAGGCCGGTCACCCAGGCGCATCACGGTTCCCTTGCCGAAATTCTTATCGATCTGGGACAGGGCGGTCTGCAATGCTTTTTTCTTATCCGAGGCAGGAGTGGGCGTTTCATAGGTGGTCTTTTTCGTAGCCATAGTTAATTTCCTTTCCCGCTGTACTGTGCCAGCACAGCTCGTTCTCTGTCGTTATAATCCCGTTTCCGCTGCACAATGGTGTAGTCATTTTCTTCCAGAAGAGCACAGACGGAATCGCCCATATCCATTCCGAACTCAAAGCACAGAAATCCCCCGGGCTTCAGAATGGATGTGAAATTCTTAAGAATGCAGCGATAGAAGTCCAGCCCGTCTTCCCCGCCGAACAGGGCCAGGTGGGGCTCATAATCGCCCACACTTTTGGGAAGCTGCTTCATATCCTCCGCAGTGATATAGGGAGGGTTGGAAACGATCAAATCGAATTTACCGAGGAACCCGGGGGCGTTCTTTCGCGCATCCACCTGGAAGGTACTCACCCGTCCGCCCAGCTTGTTCCTTGCAATGTTCTTTTTCGCCACAGCCAGAGCTTCCCTGGAGATATCCGCCAGCGTCACTCTGGCATCCTTCACCCGGCTGGCAACGGCCAGGCCGATGCAGCCGGAGCCGCAGCAAAGGTCAAGGATTCTGGGGTCTTTGTCCAGGAACAGGCTTTTGTTGATGGCAAGTTCCGTCACCGCGCAGGTATCATCTCTGGGAATCAGCACATCCGGACTGACGTAGAGGGGCAATCCATAAAATTCCCACTCCCCCAATACATATGCCAGCGGTTCCTCGTTCAACAGGCGGTGTACGCCCTGACGCACTTTTTCCGCCGCCAAAGGGTCTGCCGGCTGGTCAATTTCCGCAAGCATCTGCTCCGGGGGCAGGCCAGAAAAGGAGCAGACCAGATCTCTTGCGATCAATCCTGCATTCTGCTGATTCTCCGTCTGAGAAAGGGCGCTCCGGGCAGAAAGATATAAATCCCGGTAGGTCATTACCAGCGGTCACTCCCTTCCTTTTCGGGAAGGACCGCACTCACCGCGGCAATGCCCACTTCGATCATGCTGTCATCCGGTTCGTTGGTGGTGAAATTCTGCATCCACATTCCCGGCGCGGTGATGATGCGGGTGAAGCGGTTATCGTGCCTGCCGGCCCAACGGTTGATCTCATAGGTAATACCCACCACAACGGGAAGCAAAAGGAGCTTGAACGCAATCATAATCACCCGGTACAGAGCGCTTCCCCGCATGGCGGCCAGAGAAGGAACTGCCGCCAGAAGCGCGGAAGAAGCAACGGAGAAAACCAGGATGGAAATCACCATCACCACCAGCAGGAAGCTGGTGCCGCACCGGGGATGCAGCCGGGTCTGGGCACGGACGTTCTCCACCGTCAGCGGCAGGCACGCTTCATAACAACGGATGGTTTTGTGCTCCGCGCCATGGTAAGAAAATACCCGCTTCATTTCCGACATTCTGGAAATCAGAATCATATAAGCGAGGAAAATCACCATTCGGATGATACCCTCCACCAGGTTCAAGCCCAGGGTGCTGTGAATGACGCCGTCCAGGAAGCTGGAGAGCACCATAGGCAGCAGGAAAAACAGAACCACGGAAAGGCCCACACCCATCACCATTGCAATTCCCACAATCACCTTCTGGAAGGTCTCACTGCTCAGCTTCTTTTCAAGCCACAGGTCCAATTTGGAAGGCTCCTCCTGCATCTCTTCGGGAGCCAGATCCGCAGAGCGCATCAGTGCCTTGATGCCGACCAGCTGGGAATCAAAGAAATTGAAGATTCCCCGGATAAAGGGCCAGTTTTTTACGGATTTGGGGGGATTCTTCTTCCGGGGATGCACCTCCGTGTGCAGCTGGCCATTGGAATTGCGAATCACGATGGCATCCTTTTCCGGGCCGCGCATCATGATGCCCTCAATCAGCGCCTGACCGCCGATCATGGTTTTGAACTTTTCCTTTGCAGGTGCGTTATTTGTGTTACCCATAGTTATCCTTTCTCTGTAAGGGGTCAAATCATTTTATTGCGTAACCGGCAGCGCAATGGTCACCAGTGTGCCGCCCCCCGGCGCATTTTCCAGGGTCAGCTTGCCGTTGTGAAGCTCCATGATCTCCTCGCAAACCGCCAGGCCGATGCCGGTGCCTCTGGCTTTGGAGCTGCCCTTGTAAAATTTCTTTTTCACCAGGCCCAGCTCATCCTCCGGGATGCCGGGGCCATGGTCACGGATGCGGACGATCACCTGGTCATCTTCACAGCTGATACTTGTTTCCACAAGCTTTCCGTCCCGTCCGTGCTTGGCAGCGTTGTCCAGGACATTCAGGAACACCTGGCGCAGGCGCTTGCCGTCGCAGGGGATTTCCGGAATATCGCAGTCGCTTTCGTTGTATTGCAGGGTGATTCCATCCTGGGCCAGGCGGCTGCTGTACATATAAACCGTGTCTTCAAACACACTGCGGATGTCCGTGGGCTCCACGGTAAGGGTCATTCTGCCGTCCTGCATTCTGGTAAAGTCCAGAAGCTCCATTACCATTTCGGTCAGTCGTTTTGCTTCGCTGGAGATGATTTTCATACCCTGGCGGGTGTCGTCATCCATATTGTCGTCGGCAAGCAAGGTTTCGCTCCAGCCGTTGATAACGGTCAGCGGCGTGCGGAGCTCATGGGACAGCTGGGAAATGAACTCCGCTTGCATTTTCTCATTCTGGCTGATTTTGGTGGAAAGCTCATTGATGGTGTCGGCAAGCTCCCGAATCTCATCATCATATGGGGTTTGAATCTGGACACCGTAGCTGCCGTTGGCAATTCGCTTTGCCTTTTCCGTAATCTCCGCCACGGGAATCATAATGGAGCGCATGAAATAGTTTCCGCTGAGCAGCACCACCACCAGGAACGCCAGCAACGCCAGGCAGGAAATGACTGCCACATAGAAAATCTGCCGGTCAACAATCTGCAGTGAGGTAACGAAGCGGAACACGCCCACCACCTCGCCGCTGCTGTAAATCAGGGGGCTGGAAATGGCCATGATATGTTCCTGAGTGATTGGGTCCGTACCCACAAAGGGTTCACAGCCCCGGGAGCTCAGCGCCTTTGCAATCTCCGGCGTCACGGGGGACTCGTTGCCCCATAAGCCGTAGGAAGTTGCAACCAATTCCCCGTTCTTGTCGATAAATTGGAGCTCAATAATGTTCTTGGACTCGTAGGAGCGGGTGTAGGTGATGCAGGCCTGATAGAATTCCGCGTAATCCTGGTAGGAGTTCCCGGAGAAGAAGTCCGTGGACGATTCCGCCCGGTGCTTCATGTCCGCCTGCATATTGGAGTAGTAATAGACTGCATAAGATGCCGTCACTGCGGCGACACAAACCAATCCCAGGGCCACAATCACGCCCACCGTATTGGTCATCCATCTTCTCCGCAGGCCGCGAAATTTCTTCTTCCTTTTCTCCATGCCGGCTTATGCGCCCCATTTATAGCCAAGACCCCACACCGTGGTGATGTAGGTGGGGTTGGCGGTATCATCCTCGATCTTGATTCTCAGACGGCGGATGTTTACGTCCACGATTTTCAGTTCCCCCTCATAGTCCCGACCCCACACTGCGGCGAGGATATCCTCCCGGGAAAGGGCACGGCCGGGATTCTGCATAAACAGCTTCAGGATCGCATATTCCACCTGGGTCAGTCGAATCCGGTTTCCGTTCTTTTCCAGCGTATGATTTCTGGTGTTCATCACAAAGGGCCCCTGGGTCAGAAGCTCCGAGCTGACCACGCTGTCACCGCCGATTCGGCGGAACAGTGCGTCAATTCTGGCTGTCAGCTCCGCGGGAGAGAAGGGCTTGGTAACATAGTCATCCGCACCGGTCATCAGGCCGGTGACCTTGTCCATCTCCTGGGTTCTGGCCGTGAGCATGATGATGCCGATCTGTTTGCTGGTAGCACGAATGCGGCGGCAAACCTCAAAGCCATCCATGTCCGGCAGCATAATATCCAGAATGGCAACGCCAATGTCCGGATTCTCTGCCAGACGGTCCAGCGCTTCCTGGCCGGTACCTGCCTCGATGGCATCATAGCCGGCCCGCTTCAGATTGATGACCACAAAGCTGCGGATATTCACTTCATCTTCCAGTATCAATACTTTTTTCATAATCCACCTCTTACGATTCTGAAGTTGTCCAGTCCTGGCGAATCAAATGGAAATTCGCCTTCAGGTAGTTCTCAGTCATTCCGTAAATCGCCGACCCGGATTCCATTTTTGCCGCATAGACCACGTCTTCGCCCCGGTGCAGGGGGAATCGATTTTGGGTCTGGGCCTGGGCATCCCGGTCCTTCCCAGTCAGAGAATACACAGTAAAGACAGGCACCGCCGTACCATAGCTGTTGTTCCACATGTAGAAGGTGTACACGCTTCCGTTTTTCTCGGCAGCAAAACGGTCGATCCATTCGCTGTCCAACTCGATGTACCAGCCATCCTCAAAATTATGGAAGGTATAGAGCTTATTGGTTTCCCTGCCGTCGATGTCAATGGTAAACCAGCGAATCAGATTCTGTTCCGTGGTGTTATACATCATGCTCAGAAGGCTGGGGAGCTCCAAAACACCGTCACCGTCCAGGTCCTCTGCATACACATAGTAATTTCGAAGGGTCTGCATGCTGGTGCCCAGGTCATTGGACCGGGAGATATTGGAAAAAACGCCGTCCCGCAGCGCGAAAATATCGGTAATCACCACATTTTCATTACAGGCGCTGGCCACATACACGGCAGGTTCCCCGCTGGAGAGCATGTTTACCGCGATTCGGCGGATGTACTCCGGACCGACGGACAGCTTGGCCTCCACGGAACCCACCACATTGCCGTCGGCGTAGCTGTAAAGGCGAACACTTCCGCCGCTGGATTCCGCTTCCCCATTCTGAATCACCATAAGCTCACTGCAGCCGTTACGATCCAGATCGCAGACGACGAACTTCAAATAAATCATGCTTTTGATCTTCTCCGCCTGTTTGGAGGCGAAAGAATAAAGAGAAACGGTCCGGGTCACCTTTTCATTCAATTGGGTGCCTACAATCAGTTCACACCCGGGTTTATCGTCAACATTGGCATATTGGACCTGCTCAAAGGAAGAGCCCTTGCAATCAAGGATCTCCCAAAGCTCATAATTTTCATCCGTCAGCTGATTAAACAGCAGAATCTGAAGGGAATCATCCTGAATTACTTTGGCGAAAATCAGATATTCATCTTCCCCATCCCCATCCAGATCGGCGGTCTGGACGGATTCCTGGTTCGCACCGGAGACCGGCGCGGCATACACTCTGCCTTCCATGGCGGATTCCATCGCCGCCCGCAGATTGTTGTTTCGTTCAGATCTGCGGGGCAGGCAGTACATTTCATCGATGGTCCTGGCGCCGCACCCTGCCAGCAGCATAGTCAGTAAAAACACGCAGATAGGAACCAGTATTCTTTTTTTCAAGCAACCAACTCCTTCCGACAGGATATTATAGCACATTTGATTTAAAAAGAAAAGCTATTTTAACACAACATTTGCTTCGCCCAACACATTTCTTAATTCATCCAGCATGTTTTGCTGCAGCTGGCATCTGGTTCCCCTGCGCAGTCGGGTATCCGCGAAAAACAGCACAGCCGGATTCTCCCCGGGAAACATATTCAAAATGGCCCGAACCTTGCGCTGCAGGGGGGTATTTTCCGTGGGCAGGCGCAGATACAGGGTTCCTTCCAGGGGCCGAACAAGCTGGGCATGGGGAATGAACTGCTCCATCACCTTGCGCTGGGCGGGATCGGCAAAGTCGGACATGGGGCGGACGCGGTTGACAATGATCTGTGGTTCCTTGTCCTCCCGCACGGACAGCTTTCCCACAACCACCACCGGGGCATTTTCCCGCAGATAGCCGCCATGCTCATTCAGCGCATTGGAAAACACGATCAGTTCAATGGACGCGGTGTCATCCTCCACGGTGA
>JALFGI010000200.1 GCA_022777455.1 Clostridiales bacterium
AACCGACGGAAAGACCGTCGCGCAGATCGTTGACGCACTGATGGCATTATAGGAGGAGCGTATGGAAGTCAAGGAAGTATTGCAAAAGCGCAGAAGCGTGCGCAAATTCACCCGGGAGCCGGTGCCGGAGGAGGCCATTCATGAGCTGCTCCATGCGGCTATGAGCGGGCCCAGCGCCTGCAACCGGATGCCCTGGGAATTCTTTGTGGTGACGGCACCGGATGTCCTGGAAAAGCTGCGCAAGGCCAGTCGTTTTACCAATTACCAGGCACCCCTGGCCATCATTGTAGCGGGAAATCTGAGCAGAGCCCTGCCCCAGCAGCTGGCGGAATACTGGATTCAGGATTGCAGCGCCGCCACGGAGAACCTTTTGCTCCGGGCAACCGACCTGGGATTGGGCGCGGTGTGGTGCGGCATCTGCCCCCAGAAGCGTGCGGAGCAGCGGGTGGCGGAAATCCTGGGCTTAACGTCCAAGCAGATTCCGCTGAACGTCATCTTTCTGGGTTATCCCACTGAGGAACCGGAACCCAGGGATCAATATCAGGAAAGCAACGTCCATTGGGTGAGGTGATGGGACTGTGAGCGAGCGGGAAGAAAAATTTGAAGCCATGCTCCGGGCGGTTCAGCGGGAGTATGATGACACCCTCCGAAAAATGGAAACGCTGAAGGCACAGGACAAAACCAAAACCGCCACCTACCGCCAACTCCTGGGAGATAAGCTTATGCTGCAAAATATCCTCACCCGGTATCAAATCTACGGGCTGCTGGATTGATCAAGGGAGGAACGCTGCTGAGAGACAACCGCCCGAAAGGGGGGAGATGAAAGGAGAGGAAAGGACATGAGAGAGGAGATCATCAAAAAGACGGAGCGGTTTATGCAGGCGGAAATTTCCAAGCTGGCTTCCTTCCAGGACAACACCCCCCGTATGGCCCAATACCGCATCGAGCACTCCTATCGGGTGGCCCACATTGGAGCGGAGATTGCGGCAGCCGAGGGCTTTGACCGGGAACGTACCTTTGTCGCCTGCCTGCTCCATGACATCGGCTATTCCCTGGATTACCGGGACAAGCAGGACTACCGAAATCACGGGCGTTATGGTGCGGCCATCGCCAGACCCTTCCTCACGGAACTGGGTTACAGTGGGGCGGAAGTGGAGGAAATGTGCTACGGCATTGCCATTCATGTGGATGACATGGCAGACTTCGAAGGAGAGCGGACGCCCCTGGCACTGACCGTGGGGGACGCGGACAACATCGACCGCTTCGATGCCTATCGGCTCTATGAGGGCCTCCAGAATGTGGACTACATGAATTTGCCGCTCTGGGAACAAAAGGCCCATGTGGAGCGGGTGCGGCAGCGGCTGGCCGAGCTCCGTCAGATGCCCTGCGGCACGGCCACGGCCACCCGGATGTGGCAGGAGAAAATCGACTATCAGCTGGAATTTTACCGCCGCCTGGGCCATCAGGTGGAAATCAGCACCTGGCCAGGCGAGGGCGGGAAATGCTTTCCGGATGAAAAGCCCCTTTTGTAAACGAAAGTAGTGCCCCCCGGGTGTTCTTACCAACAACCGGGGGTTTGCCATTGCGGTCAGTCCAGGCTGCAAAACGCCTGACAGTCAGCTTTATTTCTTACAAAACGCCGAGGAAAGCCATCCTCTGGCCACGCCCACCTTTCCGCCGGAAAGCAGGAAGGCTTTCATGTTCTTTTGCAGGGAGGTGTTTTCCGGCAAATCCTCCAGGGCGGTTCCCTTCTGCTGCGCATCCGTGAGCTGGAACACCCACTCCAGCACGTCGTTGGGGTTGGGATTCACCAGATCCACGGTAAACGCCCGCTGGAAGGCAAGAATGTGGGAGCCCTCGGGCAGCAGGGAGCCCAGCACCGGGGACAGGAGCCAGGATTCGCACTCCATGGGCGCCTGGGCCCAATCCGGGAAGTACATCCCCAGGAACTGCCGGGCCTGGGCCAGGGATTCGTCCAGCAGGGCCATTTCCATCCGGGTATCGGAGGGAATGTGCAGGCTGATGATTTTTTTGCCCGCTTCCTCCTTCAGCTCGTATTCCAGCTGACCGATGCGGAACAGCCTGGCGTTTATTTGCCGGGTGGTCCAGAAGCTACGGTCAAACCCATAATACCCGCAGGAGCGGTGGTGTTCCTTCACGAAGCGGGGGAAGCACTTCATGGTGTCCAGCCAGATTTCCTCCGGCAGGTCTTTCCAGGGGCCGTCCTCCCGGTTGTGCAGGGCAGTGAGCAGTTGGTCGGCGAGTTCTTCCACTCCGTCGCCGCTGTCGCTGGAATCCTTCCCGCAGTAGGTGGGAAGGGCTTTAAAGGCTTCGTCCATCACCCGCAGGGCGAAGGGTCTGGGCATTTCCATGGCCGCCAGGAGTTTTTCCAGCTCCTCCTGGAGCAGCAGACGGTGCTCCTCCTGCTCTGCCAGCTTGGCCCCGGGGGAGGTTTTCAGTCCCTCATCCTCCAGCCGGTCCGCCTCTTTGGCCTCGGGGGTGGGATTCCACAGGGCTTCCGGCGCGCCGGAGAAGCCAAGCTCCTTTAACTTCTCCTGGATGCGGCGCAGCTCCTCGGCGAAGGATTCCCAGGTGGGATAAGCTTCCGGATGGGTGGCCTTGAGGATGGCGGCGGGAAGCCGGGGGAAGAGCAGGGTGCCCGCCCGGTTCAGGTTGGTGATCCGTTCGGCCCACAGCATACACTCCACGCCCAGAAGCCCATCCTCCGCCCCTTCCGCGTAGTCGGGCACCGCCGGAGCGTTCCAGATGTCATAGGGGCTGGTGGTGCTGTAGGCGTAGTCGTAATAAAAATGCTGGGTGTCGGAGCGGATAACCTTGCCGCCGCTTTTCATGAATTTCGCCGTTGCCCGGTGATTGCCCAGCCACTGCTGGACGATGAAATGTTTTGGAAGGATGCCGCCGGCCAGGCAGTCGTTGTAAACGATGGTCTGCTTTCCTTTTTCTGCCAGATATGCCCCAACCTGCAGCACCAGAGCACGCTGCAATTCCTCTTCGTTTTTCAAACCCTCCCGCCCCATGCGCTTTTGGCAGTGGGGACAGCGCCGCCAGTGGAGCTTGAGGGCCTCGTCCCCACCGATGTGGACATAGGGGGCTGGGAACAGATCGGTGACTTCATCCAGAATGTCCTTCAGGAACCGGAGGGCTTCCTCCTTGCCGGCGCAGATCAGATTGGGGAAGATGCCGCCGATGTTCACCACATGGCGGTCATAAGGCAGCTCGATTTCCACCGATTCGCCGTTTCTCAAAACCTCCCGCCCGCAGCCGAACTGAGGGTAGGCGGCCAGCATGGCGCTGGCGTGGCCCGGGATGTCAATCTCCGGGATGATCTGAATGCCCCGCTCTAAGGCATAGGCCACCACCCGGCGAATCTCTTCCTGGGTATAGTAGCCGCAGTTGTGTTCCGTTTCGGACACGGCGCCGAAGAAGGAATCTCCCCGCACACTGCCCACCTGGGTCAGCCTGGGGTACTTTTTGATTTCGATCCGCCAGCCCTGATCGTCCGTCAGGTGCCAGTGCATGGTGTTCACCCCGCACACCGCGGCGGCGTCCAGCAGCTTCAGCACATCTTCCACGCTCATGAAGTGGCGGCTGACGTCCAGCATAAAACCAAGATAGGGCGCTTTTGTCATGACTTGTCTCTTCCTTTCTTTTTTAAGGTGACCGTGAATTGACTATGGGGAAAAATGGATTATAATAGGAATATCCGTTGCCGGATTGGCGCGGTGAACAGGTAAATTGCCGCGAGTCGCGGCGGACAATGGCGCACCGGGCTGGTGTATGATCCGGGACTCCAGGGTAAAGCCCGGTAACGATTTTGCGCACTTGGATAAACGGTACCATGTGCGTTTGTGCCGTAGGGAACGGCCTGTGTGCCGTTCCGTCCGCGTAGCGGCCATAACCCAACGGACCGGAGCGCCTGGTTAAATGGGATACAGTTTGGACGGACGGTATACCATTCAACGTACTGTGCATATTTCGGGGGCTGGGCGGAACGGCACATAGGCCGTTCCCTACAAATTGACGAACCGTGTCCCATGCACTGCCCGCCAAACAGCAATTTACCGGCATACGCATGCATTTATTATAATCGTGGAGTGCCCGTATTGCAAGATGGAGATCAGGCATCCCGGCTTGATGGAGGATTCCATATGAAAATTGAACGAGTCACGGAACAGGATGCAGCGGAGCTTCTGGAAATCTATGCCCCCTATGTGGAACAAACGGCCATTTCCTTTGAATATGAGGTGCCTTCCCTGGAGGAATTCCGGGGAAGAATCCGTTCCATTTCCGCCCGGTACCCCTACATCAAGGCAGCGGCGGAAGACGGCACCATTCTGGGCTATGCCTACGCCGGGGCCTTCAAATCCCGGGCGGCCTATGACTGGGCGGTGGAGACTACCATTTATGTCCGCCGGGAATGCCGGGGCAAGGGTGTGGGCCGGGCACTGTACGAGGCCCTGGAACGGTCCCTGAAGGGAATGGGCATCTGCAATCTGAATGCCTGCATCGCCTATACCGCCCATCCCGACGCGCACCTGACCAACGACAGTATGCTCTTCCACGGAAAGCTGGGCTATGAGCTGGTAGGCACCTTCCATCACTGCGGCTACAAGTTCGACAGCTGGTACGATATGATCTGGATGGAAAAAATCATCAGCGCCCACCTGGAAAATCAGCCCCCGGTTCGCTTTGGGGAATGGACAATTTGATCTTCGCCGCAGTCGTTCCCGGGTGAGTAACTGCGGCGGTCTGCTGCTGTGCTTGTCCCGGCAGCCAGGTGCTCAAACAGCGCGGGGTACCTGGATTCCTTACAGGCACCTCCAGTGTCTTGTGCGGAAAGGATATTTACAATCTGTTTCCCATGTATTATAATAACGGATAAATTGGCATTTTTCCCCACCACGGGGGCAGGATTGCCAAAATAGAAGGGGGGCGGGGATGATGGACAGCAAAAAAATCAAGCAGTTGGTCATGTCCCATCGGAAATTTTTCCAGTTTGCCACCAAGGTGTACAATCATCTGGTGCCGAAAAATAAACTGCATGCCAAGGGGGTCACTCTGAACTGCGGTGTGGTGCTGATCAACGGGCTGAAAATCTACAGCAATGGTACAGACAACCAGATCATTCTGGGGGATTTTGTCCAGATCCGGAACAGCACACTCATCATCCAGGGGAGCCACAACCGCGTTTCTTTGGGAGATTTTTCCGTACTCAACCAGGTGGAGCTGTGCATGATGGACGATCACAACGAATTTGTTGTGGGGGAGCATACCGGCCTGTGCGGAAAGGCAGAGCTGGCTGTTGTTGAGGGCACCAAAATCGTCATTGGGGACAGATGCATGCTTTCCGGGCAGCTCCATTTCCGCACCGGGGATTCCCACAGCGTGGTGGACATGGACGGAAAACGGATCAATCCTTCCAGGGATATTGTTTTCGGCAACCATGTGTGGATTGGCACCCGGGTCACCTGCCTCAAGGGCGTGCGGGTACCGGATAACTGCATTGTGGCGGCGACTACCACCCTGTGTGGGCAATATCAGCAGGAGAACACCGTCATTGCCGGTGTCCCGGGAAAGGTTGTGAAAACGGGAGTCAATTGGAACGCGGAGCTGCTGCCCATGGATCGTCAAGAGGAAAAACAGGGCTTGATATCATAAAAAATCATCTCCTGGCTTGGCACTTCCATCACCCGGAGAGCGGGCTTTTCATACTGGCCTTTGATGAAAAAGTACATTGCGCTTTCCGGGAATGATTGACGTGGAACAAGGCGGAGAATGGCTGTCTGGTGTGCTGATGTATGAACATAAGCGTACCTTCCACCCTGGAAAGGAAAAAAGGACACCATGCGTTTTGACATGACCCGGGGCAAGCCTGTCTCCCTGCTGGCACGCTTTGCCCTGCCGCTGATTGTATCTTCCATGCTGCAGCAGCTCTACACGCTGTGCGACAGCGCCATCGTGGGACGGCTGCTGGGAGAAAATGCCTTTGCTGCCGTAGGTGCGGCGGCCTTTCTCCATGGCATCCCTCTGAGTATTCTCCTGGGCTGTACCCAGGGGTTTGGTGTTGCTGTGGGGCAGCGCTTCGGGGCGAAGGACGACGGTGGCGTAAACCGGTTTTTTTCCACTGCGCTGCTGCTGAGCCTGAGCTTCGGCCTGGCACTGAGTATTTTGGGCCTGGTACTGCTGAAGCCCCTGCTGGGATTGATGAAAACGCCGGAGCAGCTGCTTCCCGACAGCACCGGATACCTGACGGTGCTGTGGTTGGGGCTGACGGTGACGGCAGTGATGAACATGGCGGCCTCCGGGCTCCGGGCCATGGGGGACAGCCGGACGCCTTTGTTCGGGCTGCTTCTGTCCTCTTTTCTGAACATCCTGCTGGATGTGCTGCTGGTGGCGGTGCTTCCTCTGGGGGTAATGGGCACGGCGCTGGCAACGGTGCTGTCCCAGCTGGCGGCGGCGGGGCTGTTTCTCCGGGCGCTGAGCTGGGCGGGGGCGGTTTCTCTCCGGCATTTGCTCCTGCCCGGCAGGGCGCAGATCCGGGAGCTTCTGCGGCTGGGCGTTCCGCCCATGCTGAGCTTCGGGGTGAACGCCGCCAGCGGCGGGCTGCACCAGCGGGTGATCAACGGCTTCGGTGTGGCGGTGTTCACCGGCATGAGCGCTTCCTACCTGTATTTTGACCTGCTGAATGTGGTGGCTTACGGCATGGAGGGGGCGGTGGCCACCTTCACCGCCCAGAACGCCGGGGCGAAGGACGACCGTCGCATTCGCCGGGGCACCAATGCGGCGCTGCTGCTGGGCTGCGGAGCCACGGTTGCCATCAATCTGCTGGC
>JALFGI010000203.1 GCA_022777455.1 Clostridiales bacterium
GATCTGCGCAACCACTGCAAGCATGATGCCGTCCGTGCGGTAGGTCGCCCGTCCCAGATCACCGAAGTTCCAGATCACGGCGGCGGAAAGTCCTACATCCGTGGCGTAAAACTGCAAAATGGTGGTTGCCGCCGTCCAGACGGAGCCGATTGCCATGCCGGACAGTACAACCACGTTGGGCGAGAAGGAGCGGACCGTGCAAAGACCCAGGATCAGCAGAATGGACACCGTGGAGAACACAAAGGCCATCAGGCTGGTGGCATAGGGGTTGGCTCCCACGTCGAAGCTCCTCAGGTTGTTGCCGGTGGACAGGAAGCCCCCGGCAAAGGCGATGATGGACAGGTTCGCGCCGAACACTGCCGCATTGGATACACCCAGCGTAGAGGGCGATGCCATGGCGTTATTCAGTGTGGTCTGCATGATAAGACCGGAAACGGAGAGCCCCGCCCCGGCAATGATAGCCGCCAGCACCCGGGGCACCCGGATATTCCAGATGATCCGGGTCTGGGAAGGTGTTCCTTTTCCGGCAAAGGCATTCATGGCATCCCGGAAGCTCAGATTGGATGAGCCGACAAACAGGCATCCAAGCCCCAGCACGACTACGGCAATGGCCATTGTGAGGATGATAACAGTATTTCGTTTTCTTTTCTTTTGGAGCTCCTGAATTCGATTCATTGGAAATAACTCTCCGTGGGTTCATTTCTGTCAATACGGCTATTATAGAGTATCTGAAACGCTTTCGGAAGCCCCCCAGGGGGATGAGATTCTGCAAATCTTTCCGATATATTTCTGTGATCTGTACACCCGTTTTAAAAGCGCAATTCGATGTAATTCCACCGTTACTTCGCAATATATTACTGTGAAAGCTCCGCATTCACAGTAATATTTCAAATAAATGCCAGCACCTCTGCGCGGACCATGGGCGAATCGCATATTTCGCGGGTCGCCAGTTTGGTGCACAGTTGATGCTGGAACGACAGAATACCAAAGAAGAATAATCTCTCTGCAATAGAAAAAACCGTACTCGCTCCACCAAGTACGGCAATTTCTATAGGATTGGAAATCACTTTTAGACACTTTTGAAATCACAAGCGAATTATATCAGAGAAACGGAATCTTCGGAAGCCCCCTGGGGGGGATGGAAAGTTTTACGGCTTTCCATTGGGGTAAGGGGGATAGGGCACAAATCAGGCGATGCTTTTGGATAAGTGCACAAAGTTTTTACGGTATTCGGTTACTTGAAAGCTGTTTTGTCAGGATTTTTTGCGGATATTTTGTGAAATCTCCACAAAAATAACCCCGACACGGGGATGCTAAAGCTGTCCGAAGCTATCCCCCCAAGGGGCTTCCGTGACGCAGTCCACTGTGGTAATATATAGCCATCGGTTAATACACTCAGCAAAAGGAAAACACCGCACTATTTGGGGAAGTAGTGTGGTGTTTTTCTCCAAGACGCAAGGAGGAAATCCCATGACCTATACCCTTCCAATCACCTATATGGCCTGCCAGACCTGCAAAAGCCGTGTGAACTGTGATGACTGCGAGTCCTGTCTGGAAAGTGCGATGATGCGTATCAGCGGCATCCATGGAGCGTCAGTGCAAATGGCAAAAAAGGAATTTCTTATTGATACATCGCTGAATGTAGAGCAGCTGGCAGACTGTCTGGAAGATCTGGGCGTGTTTGGAAATTGAATGGCTGGGAGGAGGCGTAATGATTGGACGTGATTTTAATCCATGGAAGCACTTCGATAATTTCGACGAGCGGATGTTTGACGATAAGACCAGTGACCTTCCTCAGTGGCCCATCAAGCGCTGGCAGGTACCGGCGGTGTCGCCCTATTTTCACTTTGCCCATCTGCTGATCGCGGCGGATTGCAGCGCCTTTGCCTGTCCCACCTTCCGCGAAAAAATTGCAAAGGGCAAGGTGCCGCTGCTCTGCTGTCCGGTTGCTGACTTTGACATTACCACCAAGCTGGAAAAGATATTCTCCCACAATGACATTGCCAGTGTGACCGTTGTGAAGATGGAGAAAAACTGCTGCGCAGATATGCTGGAATATGTGTTTGAAGCGGCAAGAATGAGCAGACTGCCCATTCCCATTCAGGTGACGAACCTGTTTGTAGAAGCGGAGGATGTAACGGAATAACGCTCCAAAAGATTGCACGCCCCGATTCACTTGGAACCGGGGCGTGTGTTTTGCTTAGTTGATGTCCAGATCCGCGGTGACCTGATAGTAGTCACAGGCGTGGGCGGTATAACCCGTCACATTGGTCTTGGAAATCATGTTCATTTGCAGGAAGGAGCAGAAGACATAGGCGTTGTCATCGAGAATTGCCTGCTGGAGACGTACAGCCAGCTCGCCCCGTTTGGCGGTGTCGAACTCGGTGGACAGTTCTTCGATCATAGCGCTGACTTCCTCGTTCTCATAGGCACCAAAGTTGTAGCTCATGCCGGGCAGGCAGCTGGTGGTGAAGAAATACTGAGGATCGCCGGAGGGAGCGGTAACCAGAGCGGAGGCGTAGATATCCCAGCTGGTCATATCAGCAAGGAACTCCCGACGGTTTGCGGTGCAGTTGATGTCCACATCCATGCCGATCTCTTTCAGGGATGCCTGTACGGACTCGGCCAGCAGGGGCAGCTCCTGACGGCTGGGATAGGTCAGCCAGCGAATGGTCAGCTTCACGCCGTCCTTCTCCCGGATGCCGTCGCCGTCGGTGTCCACCCAGCCGGCGGCTTCCAGAACCGCCTTGGCTCCTTCGGGATCATAGGTTTCCGTAGTGACCTTCTCACCGCCGAAAGAGGAGAAGCCGTTGGGGAACGCGCCGTTGCCGGTAACGCCGTGACCATCCAGCAGGGTCGCCACAAAGCCTTCCTTGTTGATGCCCATGGCGATGGCTTTCCGAACGGCCGCGTCCTGAATGATGGGGCTGGTCATGTTCATGGAGCCGAAGAAGGCCCGGGAGGTCTGAATGGAGGAGAACTGATAGTCGCCGTTTTCAAAGTTAGGGTAAGCCTCGTATGCCATGCCGTAGGCGGCGTCAATGTCGCCAGCCTGCAAAGCGGCGGACAGGGTATCGCCGTTACTGAGGGTACGGATGGTCAGCTCATCGATCTTGGGGGTGCCGTTCCAGTAATTCGTGTTCTTGGTCAGCGTCAGGTGATCGTCGGTGACCATGTCCACCACCACATAGGGGCCGGTGCCGGAAACGATGCCGGTTTCAAAGTCGCTGGCGTCCACATCGATGATGCAGCCGTAGGGGTCGCCCAGATAGTTCATGAGGGCAGGGTTGGGTTCGCTGGTGGTGATGATCACGGTTTGACCGTCTGCTTTGACATCAATGATCTTGGTATCGCTGGGGGCACGGTCGTGGACTTCGATCAGGTGATCCAGGCACTGCTTGACAGCCGCGCCGTCCATCTTCCGTCCGCTGGAGAAGGTGACGTTGTCCTGCAAGGTAATGGTCCAGGTGCAGTTGCCGTCGTTGCTCCATTCCTTTGCCAGCCAGGGCTCCAGCTCCATGGTGTCGGTGTAGTGAACCAGTGTCTCACCGATGCCGTAGCGGATGCAGGCCCAGCCGTTGTAGGTACGGTGGGGGTCAACGGTTTCCTCCCAGTTTTCGGAATTGAAGGTGGTGTCGCCGATGGTCATGACCTTCTTGGATGCGGGGGCTTCCTGCTGGGGAGCATTGCTGCCATTGTCAGCAGCAGGTGCCTGCGTTGCTGCCGGGGTACTGCTGCCGCAGCCAGCCAGCAGAGAAACCGCAAGGCACACAGCCATAATCAGGGAAAACGCTTTTTTCATTTTCTTTGTTTCCTTTCTTCAAATGGAATATGTGGAAGCCAATCACTTGGCTTGGCACCAATGGGTATTACAGAACGCTGTCGATCAAGCGTTGGGTGTAGGCATTTTGGGGGTGCCCGATGACTTCGTTGGGGATGCCCTCCTCCACAATGCTGCCGTGATACATCACCAGCACCCGGTCACAGAACTGCTGCACCAGAGAAATGTCGTGGCAGATGAACAGGATGGACAGGCTGTTTCCCTGTTGGGAACGAAGTTCATTCAGCAGTTCCAGAATTTCCTTCTGCACGGTCACGTCCAGCGCGGAGGTGGCTTCATCGCAGATGAGAAGCCTCGGCTTCACGGCAAGGGCCCGGGCGATGGCCGCCCGCTGGCACTGACCGCCGCTGACCTGATGGGGATAGCGATCCGCAAAGTCAGCAGGAAGCCCGCACTTCCCCAGCAGCCGCTCCACTTCTTCGCGGGTTTCCTTCCGGGACATCCCGATGTTTCGCAGGCTCTCCCCAATGCCGTCCCCCAGGGTCCGGCGAGGGTCAAAGGAATCTGTGGGGGTCTGGAACACCATCTGCATTTTCTGGTAGACCTTACGAAGCTCCCTGCCTTTCAGGTGGGTAATCTCCTCACCATCCAGAAGAATCCTCCCTTCTGTGACATCCAGCAGCCGGGTGATCATATTCACCGCGGTGGTCTTGCCGCTGCCGCTTTCCCCGATGATGCCTAAGCACTCGCCGGGGTTCAGGGAAAAGCTGATGCTGTTTACGGCGGTGAAATCCTCCTGACCGGCGCGGGAAAAGACCTTTGTGAGATTTTCAACTTTCAGAATCGGTTCCATCTCATACCCTCCGTAGTCTCGGTACCGCGGAAAGAAGCTGCCGGGTATACTCTGCCTGTGGACTCCCGAGAACCTGCCGGGTGTCGCCATACTCTACGGCTTCCCCGTTCTTCATCACCAGCACCTTGTCCGCCATGGCCCTGATGACACCGATGTTGTGGGCCACCAAGAGAATGGCAGTACCGAAAGTTTTTCGCACCAGCAGCATCTCCTCCACCACCTGTTTTTGCACCGACACATCCAGCGCGGAGGTGGGTTCGTCCGCCAGCAGAACGCTGGGATTTAAGAGCATGGCCGCCGCGATGCCTACCCGCTGCTGCATTCCACCGGACAGTTCAAAGGGATAGCTTCCAAGGACTCGTTTTCCATCCTCAAAGCCCAGCTTGCCCAGCAGCTCCATGGCACGCTGGTGAAATTCCGGTTTTGAAATCGTTCCATGCTCGGTCATGGTTTCATATAATTGCGCCCCAATGGTGCGGATGGGGCAGAAGGAGCTGCCCGCGCTCTGGAAGATCATGCCCAGTTCCGGGCCGTTGAGTTTGCGAAGTTCTTTGGGGGGCAGATCGGGAAGATTTTTCCCCTTGTACCAGATGTCCCCCCGGGTCACCATTCCGGCGCTCCCCAGCAGACCCATGGCGGCTTTGATCAGGGTGGATTTTCCGCAGCCGCTTTCGCCTACGATGCCAAGGATTTCGCCGGGTTCCAGGGTGAAACTCACATCCTTCACAGCGAGAAAGCCGTTATAGGAGATGTCCACATGGTCGTATCGCAACAATTCTTCCATACCGTTACCTCCCTCGGCTCTTCGGGTCCGCGTAGTCCCGGATGGTGTCGCCCAGCAGATTGAAGATCATGACGGAAAGGAAGATCGCGATGCCGGGAGAGAAGGTAATCCAGGGAGAGGTGGTCATCAGGCTCCGGGTGTCGCTCATCATGCTGCCCCACTCCGCAATGGGCGGTTTCGCGCCCAGCCCGAGAAAGCTCAGCGCCGCCAACTCCATCATCATGGTGCCAATGTCCAGCATGGAGGTCACCAGAATCGGGCCGATGATGTTGGGAAGGATATGTTTCAAAATGAGTTTGACCGTGCTGCTGCCGGAGAGCTTCGCCGCCTTCATCCAGGCTGTTTCCTTCTGGGCAAGGGTCTGGCTCCGGGCGAGCCGGGCATATTTGGGCCAGGAAATCGCCGCCAGCGCGATAATGGCGTTTTGCAGTCCGCCTCCCAGCACACCGGCTACCGCCAGCGCGAACACCAGTCCGGGGAAGGCAAGGAACAGATCGGAAATCCGCATGAGCACCGTATCCAATGCTTTGCCGTTCCAGCCGCAGACCACGCCCACGGCGGTTCCCAAAGCGGTGATGATCGCAACCAGCAAAAGGGTGGAAAAAATACTGGTTCGGCTGCCCACAATGACCCGGGACAGCATATCCCGTCCGTAGCGGTCCGTGCCCAGAAGATGCTCCGCACTGGGCGGCTGCTTGGCAATGCTCAAATCCTGCAAATAGGGGTCATAGGGGGTCAGATACTCCGAGAAAAAGGAGCAGACAATTAACAGCACGGCCAGGGTGCCGAAGACGATAAGACGGAATTTTACGCTGTCCTTTTTGATTTTCTGCTTCCGTATGGTAACTTCACGCATCCGCACGCACCCCCAGTCGGATTCTCGGGTCAAGGGCATGGTACAATAGGTCGGTGATCAGGTTGACCAGCACATAGATGATTGCCATCCAGACCACATAGGCCTGAATCATGGGGTAGTCCCGCATGGTGATGGCATCCACCGCCAGCTTGCCCACGCCGTCCCACATGAAAATACTCTCAATAATCGCCGTACCGCCCAAGAGACTTCCGATGGACAGAGCCAGCAGCGTGATGATGGTGAGCATGGAGGATTTCAGCACGCTTTTCCAGAGGACAACGGAACTGCGGACACCTCTGGCCTTTGCGCCGATGACGTAATCCTTGTTCAGCTCCTCCAGCACCGTGGCCCGCACCTGCCGCATATACTTGGCAGACATGGCAATGGCAAGGGTCAGGGTGGGCAGCATGGCACTTTGGACACTCAGCCCCTTGGAAATAACGGGAAGCATTTTCAGTTTGATGGAGAAAATCTGCATGAGAAGCAGCGCCACAAAGAAGTTGGGAAGGGAATTTCCCACGAAGCTGAAAAAACGCAGAAAGTAATCTGTGAACTTGTCATGCCGCACCGCCGCCAGAACACCCAGCGGAATGGAAATGACCACCGTCATGACAATGGACAGGGCGGTAAGGAGCAGCGTCGCCGGGAGCTTGGAAATAAACGTCTGGAACACGTCCTTCCCGGAAACATAGCTTACGCCCATGTCGCCCCGCATCATACCGCCCACCCAGGAAAGGTACTGGGTGAGAAAAGGCTTGTCCAGACCCAATTCCGCCCGTTTCGCGTCGATGATCTCCTGGGCCACCGCACCCTTATCGCCGTAAAGCTCGATGATGGCATCGCTGCCAGCCACGCGCATCATGGCAAAGGACAGAAAGGTGATGCCAATGAGGACGGGTATCAGTTGTAAGAATCTGTGTAAAACGTATTTCTTCAAACAGCAACACCTACTTTATGGCCTTCCACTAAGAACATAGGCGTGGAAGCATTGTTGATTCTCTCTTCTTTCGTCCAAACCTGCTTCCAGACTTCCGTATCAGCATTTGCCTGCATTCCCAGCCCCCGCAGCACATCCAAATCCCACCCGGGGCGGTGATGCTTGGAAAGCGGCGTTTTCCGGGCGATGGCTTCCATGGCATCCACATCCGTTCCGGCAGTCTCGTCCCGGACATCCGAAGCCTGAAGATTCTCTCTGTCCTGTGCGTGGCCTGCTTGGGCATCCTCATCCCAGAGGTAGCGATACCAGTTGGCGTCAAAGTTCAGGAGCAGCCCGCCGGGTTTCAACACTCGCATCCACTGGGCGTAGGCCTTCTCCGGGTTGGGAAGATTCCAGGTCACATTCCGGGTCACCAGCACATCAAAGGAAGCGGTCTCAAAGGTCAGCTCCTCGGCATTCATCTGCCGGAAGTCGATCTTCTCCGCCAGCGCTCCCGCGTTGCCTTTCGCTTCCTCCAGCATGGAGGCGGTATAGTCCACCGCCGTCACCTGATAGCCCAGCTCCGCCAGAATAATGGCGAAAAAGCCCGGACCGGTGCCTACATCCAGCACGCGAATCCGCTCCGGGCTAGTATTTGGAAACCGTGCGGCAATGCGCCGGGAGATGACGCCCCGCCAGACCGTTTTCTGGCTGGTTGCCAGCTCCTCCTGATTGACCCCGGAGTAGCCGGAAGCCCGGAGAGTCCAGTAGTGGATATTTTCTTCTTCGTAGGTTGCAAACTGTTTCATGGAAAAACTCCTTTGTGAATCAGGGAACCTCTGAATCATTCGGCAAGAGCTGGTGGCGAGGGATTTTGGCTCAGCCGAAAGTACCAAAATTGCGGGAATACTTTGTGTATTTCCCAATTTCGGTACTGCACAGATGGGGCAAAAGACCCGCCACGTAAGCCACAGACGAATTGTTCAGAGGTTCCTTAAAAAACGCCCCACTACAGCAGCATAGCGTGGCGTTCCCATAGGTAGGAGAGAAAAAAGTCTGTATGGATACATTCCCATTTTAACACGGGTGTGCCTGCTGCGGAAGCCCCCCAGGGGGATTGCTTTTCTTCCTTTCTCCCCATCCCCGACAGGGGGATTTTTTGTGGGATATATACAAAAAATCATGTACAAAGCCCGGATTCCGGGAGCCAAAAACGGGAACATACGGCTGGATTCTGTGCGTTTTCTACAAAAATGTTATTTTCAGCCATCGATCCCACCAAAGCTGCATTGATTGGCTTCCATGCATAAATTATATTGTGCTTATCGGTTTTACTATGAAAGTCTCTAAAACATCAGTAAAAATAAAACATTTTACTGACTTCCATTTTTGGTGGTGCTAAGATGCGTGGCATGGGGATTTACTGTGAAACCTTCCCCCCGATCGAGCGTCAAAAAGGGCGGCCATTCTTTTGCTCAAAATGAAATATGTGCAAAATTATATCCCCCCGGGAGGCTTCCGCCGGAAAAATCAATCTGTTATAGTATGCTCATCGGTTCATTTGCGCATTTCCCCTAATCCCAAAATAAAGGCGCAGCGTTTCTTGGGGAAGAAGGCGCTGCGCCTTTGTATTGAGAAGAGATACAATGCAATGTCATTTCGGAGGGCAGCTTGGAAACACCCATTTTACATTATGACTGCGGCGTAATCGCTGCAAAGCTGGATCGCAGGGAAAAAGAATTGGTTCACATGGTGTCCTTTTCCATTCACGGCGGTGAGAGTCTGGCCCTCATTGGGGAGACCGGGTCCGGGAAGACGCTGATTGCCCAGTCCATCATGGGTGTACTGCCCGGAAATGTGAGGCTGGCTTCCGGAAAGATCTCTTTTTGTGGAAAGCCGCTGCCTCACGGGAAAAAGCTCCGGTTCATGCTTGGCCGGGATATCGTGTATATACCGCAGAATGGGCATGAATTTCTGAACCCATCGAAAAGCATTCGCAGTCAGCTGTTTGACAGCATGGAAAAACTGGGTATTGGAGCCTCCGATCGTTTTGCTTTTGCCTGTGAAAAGCTGTCACAGGTGGGGTTCTCCCAACCGGAAACCATTTTGCAGAAGTATTCCTTCCAGCTCTCCGGTGGTATGGCGCAGCGTGTGACCATCGCACTGGCGCTTTGCTCCAAAGCAAGGCTGCTGATTGCGGATGAGCCGACCAACGGACTGGATCAGGACAGCAAGCAGCAGACCCTATCCCTGCTGAGAAGCCTTTTCCCGGATGCGGCGAAGCTGATCATTACCCACGATATTTCCATTGCGGCAGATTGTGACCGTGTCCTCGTACTGTGCGGAGGAAGGATGCTGGAAACCGGCAGCGCATCCGAGGTGCTTTCCTCGCCCCATCATCCCTATACGAAAGCGCTGCTGGGTGCGTTGGTGGAGAACGGTATGCAGGAAACGCCCAATTTGCGGACGGAAACAGGCATCTGCCCCTTCTACCGGCGATGCCCTGCTGCCACGGAGCTGTGCCGAAGGGAGATGCCCCATAAGACAGCCCAAGGCAGAGAATGGTGGTGCTGCAAGGAATGATTGCCCTTCAGAATATTGACAAGTCCTTCGACGGCAAACACATTCTCCAAAATGTTTCCCTTGAGATTCCAGACAATCAGATCTGCGGCGTCTTTGGAAAAAGCGGGATTGGGAAATCCACCCTTGCCAAAATACTCTGCGGCGTATGCCCGCCGGATGCAGGCAGGATTCTGCTGGACAACCGCTGTCTTGTTTCCAACGATCGTCCCTACGACAGACAGCTGGGCATTTCCATCCAAATGGTTTACCAGCAGCCCTATGCAACGTTAGACCCACGCCAAAAGATTGGGAGCGGCTTTCGGGAGCTGATCCGGTATCATCGCCTTGCCCCGAGGGGGAAAGAAGAGATGATGACGGAGGAAATTCTATCCAAGGTCGGCTTGGCACCGCAAATTCTTGCACATCTGCCCCATCAAATCTCCGGCGGAGAAGCCCAGCGGGTTGCCATTGCACGCTGCCTGCTGTTTCAGCCGAGGCTGTTGATTCTGGATGAAGCGACTTCCATGCTGGACGTTTCCACGCAGGCCAATGTACTGGGGGTAGTACGTCGGCTGATGCACACAAACGGCGGAAGCGTTCTGCTCATCAGCCACGATGAAGGACTGGTTAAATTACTTTGTGATCAAATCTATGTATTTGACAATAAATCCAAAACTCAGGAAGAAAAGGAGAACGATGCAACATGAAAAAAGCATTATCCCTTCTGCTGGCAGTGATGTTGGTGCTGTCTTTGGCGGCCTACGGCAGCGCTTCGGCAGAAACCACCCAGACACCCACGACACAGCCAGCAGCGGAAGCCGCCGAACCGGCAAGTGCGTATGCCATCGATACGCTGACCATCGGCACAACGGCTTCCATTGAGACTGCCGTGTTTGGTGAGTATAACTTCGATATGCTGGCCAGCGGCGTATCCGAGCTGCCTCTGGTGTACCAGGATACCATGGGTGAGTACCACCCGCTGCTTGCTTCCTATACCACGGAAGATGCCGCCACTTGGACATATACCATTCAGGACGGCATGACATGGTCTGACGGCGAACCGGTCACGGCAGAGGATATTCTCTTTACGCTCCAGTACGATCAGGCCAATGGCAGTGCCAACTTCGAAGCACAGACCAATGACGAAGGCAAGGTCACAGAGGCAAAGTATGTCGGCTACACCGTCTCCGATGATAAAATGAGCCTTTCCCTGACGCTGGCATCTCCCAATGTCCGGGAGCTGAGCAATATGACCTCCTTCCGTGTCATGCCAAAGCACATCTACGAGGGCAAGGACACCGTTACCGAGGCCGAAGGCCGGATCACCTGCGGCCCGTATGTGCTGGAATCCTTCAATAAGGAAGCAGGTACCATTACCTTTACGGTCAATGCGCACTATCCGCAGAAGCCCAATGTAGAAAAAATCGTCTATCAGCTTTTCGGCAACGAGGATACCATGTATCTGGCACTCCAGCAGGGTGACATCGACATGGTCTGGGCCTACTCCACCGGTGTGGCAGGAACCTATCAGGATGTGCTTTCTGCCGATGGCAATGTGGCGCTGGTCAATGTGGCTGCTGCCAATGCGCCTGCAGTGCTTGCCTTTAACAACGCGAAGGGCCTGTTCTCCGATGAGAACCTGCGTCAGGCAGTTTCCTATGCGCTGAACTATGCGGAATTTAAGACTTATTTCGGCAGTGCATACGCCGAGATTCCCAATCGTGGCTTTGTTCCGTCCACCACGGTTGGCTATCAGGACACCGAAAAGCTGACCACCGACACGACAAAGGCGGAGGAATATATGAAGGCCGCAGGGTATGCAGAAAAGAACGCCGACGGCTTCTATGTCAACGCCGACGGGCAGATTGCCGCCTTTACACTGACGGTTAACGCCGCAAAGGAGACCCATGTGGGCTATGCGGAGCTGATTAAGACACAGTTGGAGCAGTTCGGCATTCAGGTCAATTTGGATGCTGTGGACAAGGACAGCTACAACGCCAAAACCAGCAACAAATTCTCCGAAAACAACATTACCATGGAAGCAGCCATCTATGGCTACACCGCCGCCGGTATGGGCATGGGCAACGGTCTGGGCTCCATCTATGTGGACGGTAATCACGCCGTACAGGGCGGCTGTCAGGTATTTGACGAGGCGTTCTCCGCAATCCTCAGCGAGATGAAGTCGGCCAAGACCATTGAAGAATACTACGCAGGTGCGGCAAAGCTTCAGGACTATTACGCAGCCCATACGCCGCTGATCGCCCTGTACTGGGACAACATGATGCTTGCCTATTCCGCTGCGCTGGACAATGTGACCGTGGATGCGGTGTTCGGTCTGAACAACGTAAACAACTGGTTCAGCATTACGAAGAAATAATCCGTTTGACACAGGAGGCACACCGGTGAAAAAGTATGGAAAAAACCTAATACTGGCACTGGTGTGCTTCCTGATTGTGGTTGTACTGAATTTCTTTCTTCCCCGGCTTCTGCCAGGGAACCCCATTGCCTATCTGACCGGCTTTTCCGAGGAAGACATGACCCCTGCACAGGTAACTTACTACCGGCAGGCGCTCCATCTGGACAAGCCGGTATTTGTGCAGTTTGGGTATTATCTCCGCTCCCTGCTGGACGGAACACTGGGGTACTCTTTTAAGAAGGAGGCCACAGTTTCCGCACTGATTGGGCAGCGGCTTGGTTACACCTTACAGATCACGCTGCCCGCTGTTTTCCTCAGCACGCTTCTGGGGCTTCTGTGGGGGCTGCACTGCGGCTACAGGAAAGGCAGCGCCTTTGAGAAGCTGTCTACCACCGTTCAGATCATCGTCAACACGATGCCCACCTTTCTGATTGCGCTGGTGCTGATGATTCTGTTCTGCTTCCGTCAACGATGGTTTCCTTATACGGGTTTGAACAGTGCCGGTGCCGTCCCCGGTACAATCGGATACCTCCGGGATCGGATTCACCACCTGATTCTCCCGGTTCTGACGCTGACCATTGCATCCGCTCCATCCCGTTACCTGTTGATGCGCAATACCGTCAGTCAGGTGACGGAAGAAAAATATGTACTTTACGCAAAAGAGCGGGGCTTATCGGATCGAAAAATCAAGTTCGGATACATATTGAAAAACATCGCCCAGCCCTTTATCACCATGGTGGGCATGAGCGTCAGCACCTGCATCGGAGGCTCTCTGGTGGTGGAGAATATATTCTCCATCGGCGGCATGGGTGGACTGCTTTCCGATGCCGTCTATACCCTGGACTATCCGCTGATGCAGGGAATCCTGTTTGTCACGACCGCAATTATGACCATCTCCATTGTGGCGACGGATCTAATTTGCATCCTCATTGACCCGAAAGTGCGTTTGGGAGGTGGGGCGGCATGAGGAAGCGGTATTTTTCCCTGATTCTCGGAGGTATGATTCTCGCCCTTTTTCTGATTGCCGCCGTGTTTCCAACAGTATTTACACCTTATGGTCAAAAAGAAATGTTTGGCCGGTGGCTTGCGCCATCTGCCGTTCATCTGCTTGGCACCAACGCTCTCGGCTATGATATTTTTACCGAGCTTGTATACGGCACCCGGCAGACATTGCTGGTAGGCGTGTCCAGCAGTATTCTAACGCTGCTTCTTGGAAGCAGCATCGGCACACTTTCTGCCGGGAAAGGCTTTGTCGGCGGCGCGTCCAACGGCATCATCAACATTTTTGTGCTTCTTCCGAAGCTGGTGGCCATGATCGTACTGGCGACCTTTCTTGGCAGTTCCAGCAGGAATCTAATTCTGCTGATTGCGGCGTTCAGTTGGGTGGGAACGGCCCGGAATGTAAGAGCAAAGGTGATTCACCTGAACGCGCAGCCCTTTATTGAAAACTGCATCATTCAGGGCTACAGCCGCAGTCACATTGTGTTTTGGCACATTCTCCCAAACCTGTATGATGTTCTGCTATCCCGTTTTCTTTTGGGCGTCAACAGCTGCATCATGATGGAATCCACGCTGAGCTTCCTTGGCTTTGGAGATCTCTATCATCCCACTTGGGGTACCATGATCAACTTTGCCTATAAACGGGGCGCCTTTCTCCGGCAAGCGTATGCGTATCTCCTCTCGCCGGGAATCTGCATTATGCTTCTATCGCTGTCATTTTATCTTCTCAGTCTGTATTTGGAACAGAAGCAATCTGTCATTCAGGATTTATAGGAGGCTCCACAATGCAAAAAGAATTGGAATCGCTGTGGGAAAAATGTGTGGAATTCCACGGACATGGCTGCGGTGGCCTTGCGGTCGGCTTTCGTGCTGTCCTGTATGTGTGGGAACTGTTCGGTAGCGAACAGCCGGCTGAGGACGAAGAAATTGTATGTGTCGCAGAAACCGACGCCTGCGGCGTGGATGCCATTCAGGCGCTGCTCTCCTGTACTGTCGGCAAGGGAAACCTGATTTTTCATATGCAGGGGAAAAACGCATTCTCCTTTTATCGCCGCTCGGATGGAACGTCCTTCCGTCTGGTTCTTCGTCCCACGCCGGACAAGAGCAAAGAGGAACGGCTGGCATGGCTCATGGATGGGGATTATCATGAGATGTTTGATGTCAAGGAAGCCCCAGAGCAGATGCCGGAGGAAGCACGGATTTTCAAATCCGTGACATGTTCAGTGTGTGGAGAACGGTTTGCCGAGAGCTTTGCTCACCTGCATAATGGGGAAATTGTCTGCTCCGCTTGTTATCGACCTTACAGGAGGGGACTGTGATGGAATACCCGTTTGATACACTCCACGCAGGAATTGAAAGTCAGGTGGATAACCTTCCGGCCGGTATTCCGGACTCGGAAGCGGTGGAACAGGCAAAGGCCATGCCGCATTCCGTGGAAAAATACATTGTGCTTGGGAAAGCGCTATCCCGTCAGCTTCGCTACCGGGAGGCCATCGATGCCTATACGGAAGGATTGAAATTGGAGCCGCAGAACCTGCCCCTTCTTCGGCTTCGGGCAGGGAGGTATCTCACAACACTGGAATGTGATCTCGCCATTGCCGATTTTGAAATATGCCTGTCCCTTGGCGCCGAAAAGCTGGATTGTCTCTACCGGATTGGGCTGGCCCATTACTACGCCGGACGATACGAACAGGCAATGAAGATTTTTGAGAAATGTATGCCCCTCTGCGATGATGAAATGGGCATTGCGGTTATTTACTGGCATACGCTGAGTGCTGCCCGTGCGGGAAAAGCGCTAGTTCTTCTAAAGAGCTGCCACCCAAACATGGCAGTGGGACATCATACCGCTTATGAAAAAGCCATGCAGGTATGGAGCGGCGCAGCACCGCTGTCGACCATGCTGCAAATGTTGGAAAGTGAAGAAGATGATCTGGAATACTGCATCGCACTGTACGGACTGCTTTGGCATCCCGACTGCGTTGAAAAAGAACATCTTTCCCAAAGCCTTCTCCGCCGGGACGGCTTCTGGCCAAGCTTTGCCTATCTTGCTGCATGGAATGACCATAGGCATCACGCATGATGACAGATGCTTGTGGGAGTGCAGCTGGTGAAAAAACATTCCAGCAATGGTGGCGTTTTACCTATGGCAACACCGCACAATGGGAGCTGCGGGCTTCGACGGATCTTTTGCCGAATCTCCTTGCCCCATTATGCGGTGTTGCCCTATTTATGTAGTGGTGAGCAAAATACATCAGAATCATCTGACTTCAAGTCCGCCAAAGAAATCGCAGCAGCTTTTGGACAGCCGCGAACGTTATTCCTTTTTAATCTACACAGCCGACCTGCGCACCATGGGGTCACAGGAGCAACCCATTTCCCTGGTTTCCTGTTTTACATAACCGCAATGGCCGCTTCTGCGTGCTTCACGAACAGGTTCTGAACGGCTTCCAGTTCCCCAAGGCCATGCACCTGGCATACCACCTCATAACCGGCGCTTTCAAAGATACTCTTCCAGGAGCCCTCTTCCTCACCGGCCATGTCGTTGTTGGCATGGTCCCCGGCGACGATCATCATTGGCTGCAAAAGCACACGTTTGTAATTCCCGGCCTTCACCAGGGACAAAACCTTTTCCACAGTGGGGGTAGCCTC
>JALFGI010000210.1 GCA_022777455.1 Clostridiales bacterium
AAAAGTTAGAAAAACACCGGATTTCTTATCGAAATCCGGTGTTTTTATGGTTGCGGAGGCAGGACTCGAACCTACGACCTCCGGGTTATGAGCCCGACGAGCTTCCAACTGCTCTACTCCGCGATATTCACTTGCTTGGTACTGGGGTATTATAGCATGGACGGGGCGGTTTGTCAACTGTTTTTCTGAAGTCTTTTGCCGACCGGTTTCGACCCGTTTTGCAGGGGGATGTGTCAGAATTCTATTTTGAATGGAGATGTGTCAATTTTCGATATATGTGTGTCAAAATTGTATTTCACTATTGACATTTTGAAACACTCGTGGTATACTCACCTCACAAACAGAAAGGAGCGTTGTATATGACTTATATGTATCATGACAGCCGGGAGGATTCTTCTCCTGCGGCCAGCGGGTTTGAGAAGCTCCTTGGGGAGTTGCAGCCTGGGGACTGCATGGTGGTGGAGCAGCTGTCCGGGGCGGCGAAGGATGAGGCCAGTCTTTTAAAGCTGCTGGAGGACCTGGAGGCCCGGGGGATTCGCTTCCGCAGTGTGGAAGAGGATTTCGACACCGGCACGGAGCAGGGCCGCTTCGCGTTGAATATTCTGAGAAAGGTGGCCCAGCTGGATGCTGGGTCCCGGAAGGAAAAGCAACCGGAGCCCGGAGTCAAAGAGGACTGCCGGGGCAAGGGCCGTAAGCCCATCGAAGTGGACGATGAGATGTTCGATGCCATCCTGGAGCGTTGGAAAAACGGTGAAATCACCGCCCGCCAGGCCATGGCAGAGCTGGACCTGAAGCCTAACACCTTCTACCGCCGGGTGAAGGAGCGGATGCCCGACGCCAAAACACCCGACACCCTGCTGGATGCGGCGAAGAAGTTTGGCCAGGAGATCGTCAACACCGTAACGGAAGGGTCCGAGGAGCTCCAACAGGCCGCAGGGAAATTTGTGGCGGAGTGCGACATGGGCAACATTTCCGACACGGTGAAAAAGAACATCACCGCCGCCGGGAAGGTATTCAGCCGCCACATGGACAGCCTGAGCAAGGATTTCCAGGACGCGGTGGAAAAGTATGAAAAAAAGCAGCAGGAAGCTGCCCAGGCCGCCAAAGAGCCGGCCGCCCCCGAAGAGTCGGAAGCTCCTGCGCAGCCGCCTGTCACCGAGGAAGCTCACGAGGCACCTGTTGCGGAGGAGTCTGCCCCCAATCCGGAAGAAACCGAATATCTTTAATGAGTCATTTTTGAGAGTGGAGAAAAAACAATGGAAAAGAGATTGACCCGTACAGAAAACAACAAAATGATCTGCGGCGTGTGCGCAGGCATCAGCAAGTATTTCGGCATCGACCCCACCCTGATCCGCCTGGGCTTTGTGGTGCTCACCTGCTTTTCCGGCGCCGGCCTGCTGGCTTATCTGATCGCAGCATTCATCATCCCCAAAGAGAAGGCGGTCGTCAATGCCGCTTCCCAGGATTATGAGGATCTTACCCGGGAGGAATACCCCCTGGAAGCCATCACCGACACGGTGAAGAAAAATGTCACCGCCGCCGGGGCGGTTTTCAGCCGCCACATGGACAATCTGAGCCAGAATTTCCAGGACGCAATAGAGAAGCATGAAACCCAGCCGGAAACCACGGAAGAACCTGTGGCCGAAGAAACCGAATATCTGTAAAAGAGGAGGAAATGATTATGAAGAGACTGACCCGTGTGGAAGAGGGAAAAATGATCTGCGGCGTCTGCGCAGGCATCGGCAAGTATTTTGGTATCGATCCCACCTTGATTCGTCTGGGGTTTGCGGCGTTCACCTGCTTCGCCGGCAGCGGCATCCTGATCTATCTTGTTGCGGCCATCATCATTCCCAAAGAAAGCTGATTATATAAAACGCTGCCTCTGTGGAAGGCAGCGTTTTTCGTGTTCAGGTTATTGGGTAAATTGTAATTTGGCGGGCAGATACGGTAGCACCCCTTGGCTCTCCCTTTGGGAGAGCTGTCAGCCGAACAGGCTGACTGAGAGGGTACCGAAGTAAGATAATAACACCCGAAGCCCTCTCAGTCTGCCCCTTACGGGGCAGCCAGCTCCCCCAGAGGGGGAGCCAAGGGGACGTCGGTTCCGGTACGCCAAATTACAATTTATCGGTTTAATCATGAAAGTATACAAACGCAAATTATGGCGATACGGAAATACGCTTTTCCCCTTTTTCCTCTCTGCGTTCCAGGATGATAAAGGGCAGATGCACCAGCGTCATCAGGGCCACGGCCAGGGCGGCAAGGCGCAGCAAATACACATACCAGCCCCCGTTCAGGTTCAGATAGGGCAGGCCCTCCAGGGGCGGGCGGGTGAGGAAGAGAAAATTGGTGCTGTAAACGAAGAAGGCGCCGTTGATGTAAATGCCGATTGCCGCCAGGCACAGCAGGATCAGCAGGTTCCGCCCATAGGCCTTGCGGCCCATGTCCACCTGCCTGGTGCGGAGGAAGTACAGCGCCAGCCAGACGAGGCCCGCGTGGTACACGAAGCACTGGTAGGCCAGGGGGTCCCGGAAGTCCACCCCGTCGGTGGGAATGAGCATGGCCATGATGCCGCCCAGCAGCGCCGCCGGGACGGAGAAGCTGATCACCTTGTCCCGGGTGGGGGAGGGCTTTGCGAAGGTGATGTAGAACACGATGAAAATCTGCATGGAGCACAGATGAAAGGGCAGCGCATTGGGGGCCAGGGCGCAGCCGCCCTCCGGCGAGGGGAGCATATGGGTCATCATTTTGCAGGTCTCGCTGAGAACGGAAATGACCAGCATCGCCATCCCGGCGGTTTTGGAATCGATGTGCTTTCTCTCTGCAGCAGCCAGGCCAAGGACGATGGCCAGCGCACACAACCCAAGCCAGATAAAATGATTGACGGTAAACATCATAATTCCTTCTTTTTAATTGACTTTTGCCGTTGGGCAAACAAATTGTACCAGCCACTGTAGGGGAGGCTCGCCGCCCGCGCAGTACAAGCCAAAAATGATGAACCGGGTTGGGCGAATTCCCACAGCACCGCGACGAAACTGTAGGGGAGGCTCGTAGCCTCCCGCGCGGTATAAACCCACAATAACGAATCAGCTTGGGCGAATTCGTACTGTGTCGGACCTGGTACCATTCAACCGAACACGCAGTTTCATAGCGTGGCGGGAGGCTAAGAGCCTCCCCTACAATGGGTACGGATTGCATGCCATTTAACCAAGCGCGCGGTTCCGTTACGTTGCGGGCGGCTGGTAGCCGCCCCTACGGTGGCTGGGCAA
>JALFGI010000211.1 GCA_022777455.1 Clostridiales bacterium
CTCTCCCGGCTGCCCCAGCTGATTCTGTCCATTTTCCCCAATTCCATCAAGCTGAAATCTGTATGCGCCAGATAGTGAAAATTGGAATTGAGCACCACAATGGGATTGTCGAATACCTCCCGGCTGCACTGAATCATTTCGCTCAGGCTTGCAGTGGTGTCAAGTATTTTCCGCAGGGATTCCTCCCATCGGTCAAAACGGTTATATATACGGCTGATGAGATTAAACGCATGGCTGCTTCGGACATCCCCCCGGAGCTGGATCACGTTGCACTTCCCCTCATAGCGGGGCAGATACACGCTGTCACCCAGAAGAAGAATCAGCGCACCCGGTTCAATCCGGGGACGCAGAGGCAGATCCTGCGCTTTCACTAAATACACGTGATCCGTGCGAAAACGCTCCTGTCCCTTTTCAAGGAATTCCGGACGAAGAAGATGCAGGGTGGATTCCCTCTGACCATGGTAAACGGCATCCAATTCTGCGGGAAAATTGTCAAAAATCAGATTGGCACTCAACTTCATACGCACACCCCTGTTTTGTCGGATAGTAAATAGATGTCTTTCGCAGTTCCTCTCATTATTTTTCATTATAACACAGTTTTCAATATTTTTCCTCAGGGAATTACTCTTTTTCCTTTCTTTTACCACCCAACAAAATGTATGGTTTTTTCTCAGAATAACCGACAGTTTGCTGTCTGTTGAAGCATATTGCTCCCCGCTACAATGAGCTTGGGTATTAAGTCCGGCCCGGCTGCCGGCTAAGGGAGGTTAAAATATGCCGCTGAACGACAAACTCAATCAAACAAAATGCGTTACCACCGTATGGGGAAAGCTGATCCCGGAACGGGAAGCTTATAGCTATGCGCTTCGGCACATTGCAGCTTTCACCGCAAATATCTTCCAGGTCATGCGGATTCTGGAGCCCGACTTCAACAAGCGAACCGAGGCAATCTGCGAAACATCTTATATGTTCAACATGTCTGCCTGCAGCGACGACTATAAGGCCGCATTTTACGGCGAGTGGAATATCCCGGAGTTCTGCGACCGGTGCGCCTGGCTGGGCGGTATCGTGGGCGACTCCGGCGATGAATACCAGAATATGGCCGGACGCGTGATTCAGTTCACCCGGGACCGGGTGGAAAAAGAGCTGGATGCCTGCCCCTGGGACATTGTTGGCGCAGAGCTGTGCAACATGACCACCGCCATGTTCACTGCGAACTTTGACATTGAATCCGCTGTTCCCGGTGAAAACGAGGTTTCGCTGAATATGTGCGAAGCCAGAGGCTGCGGTGATCGGAAGTGCCGCGTGGTGGCAGAGCGCCGGGATACCTTCAACCTGCCCAAGCAGGGCTGGCTGGATCACATGGGCACCCCCGTTATGCCCATTCACGATACCCCGGAAGAGCGGACAGTGCGGGACGGTCAGTTCATTCGGAATGGTTGCTATTCGCAGGCGTTCGGAGAGGAAAAGTCTCTGGAGTGGACCTACCGCTGGAGCATGGAAAAGGGCTGGGTCTGGTGTGTTGCCTTCCCGCTGATCGCCATTCGTGAAATGGCAGACACGGAAGAAGAATTTGAGCGTATCTTCAAAATCGTCTTTGCGACTGCCGGCAAAAATGAATTTATCGAACCTTTCGCCAAGGAGGGACTGCGCAGTTGGCTGGGTGTGCCCCACGAAATCGGCTGGAACGATCCCCGTCTGATGGGCGGATACATCAAGAATATTCTGGATACCCAGTTTGTGCCCAGTGAGCTGGAAGCGTTTACCAAGGACGAAGTGCGAATCAAGGTAAATGTGGAAACCTTCACCGGTCGTTTTGAGATGGCACCCATTGATGAGCTGATTCTGGGCTATGAGACGCTGTGGCACAACATGGTCAAAACCCTGGTTTCGCCGGAATGGTCCTGCTGGTTTGAGGATAAGGATGAAGAAGAAATGACCATCGTTGTCGGCAGAAAGATCGACAAGCGCATGGTATAAGGAAGGAGGCTGACCAAAATGTTATTCCGCGAAGATTCCGTCGCACGTGCCCAGCACCAGGCTGTCCGGGAAAATGCCGGATGGTACCGCTGGACCCACGACCTGGTGGAAGTCAAAGGAAAGGATGCTTTGGCTTTTCTGGATCGCTTGTTCGTAAACAACATCGCCAAAGCCGATGTTGGCCGCACCAAATATACCACCATGCTCAATGAGGATGGAAAGATCATCGACGATACCATTGTCATGCACATGGGCGAAAATCTGTACTGGGTTTCAACCCTCTATGCACCCCAGATGGTGAGCTGGATGGATGCACATAAGAGCGACAGCGATGTTGACTACCGGGATATGACCGGTGAGATGGATATGTATGCCATTCAGGGTCCCAATTCCCCTGCAGTGATGAACACACTGCTGTCCGTTCCTGTGAACAACCTGAAGCGTTTTCAGGTTGCCGACAACAAGATCGGTGACATTCCCGTCATCATCCACCGCAGCGGATTCACCGGTGAAAACGGCTTCGAGGTCTACTGCAACATGGCAGATACCGCCGCGGTGAAGGCTGCCATCCGCTCCGCCTGTGACGCCCACAACGCTCCCGAGGTCACCACATTGGAGGTTTATGTCCGCAGTCTTCCGACGGAAAAGGGATTTGCTCTGCGTCAGGATATGTACCTGCTGACGCCCTACGAGTGTGGGCTCGACTGGTCCGTAGACCTGAACAAGGACTTCATTGGTCGTGATGCCCTTGTGAAGGCAAAGGAGGAAGGCCCCAAAAAACTGCTGGTGGGGCTGGAATATCTGGCGGAATCCTATGAAGACATTGCCCAAATGGAGATTGTCTACTACAAAGGGGTTCCCTGCGGCAGGGTCAAAACAGCAATTTACGGCTATACCGTTGACAAGAATATCGGTTACGCGGTGATCGATGCCCGCAAGGCGATTGAAGGCAATCATGTTACAGTGGGCTGCAACGATTCTCCCGCCATCATTGTGAAGAAAGGCTGGATTTAACCATGAAACTGGAAGGAAAATCCATCGTCGTCACCGGTGCTTCTGCCGGTATGGGACAGGCGATTGTGACACTGTTTGCTCAGGAAGGTGCCAATATCATTGCGGTTGCACGCAGAAGAGAGCGCCTGGAAGCGCTGGCAGAAGAATTGAAGGATGCTCCTGGTAAAGTGGTTCCTTTTACCGGTGATGTCTCCGATCCTGCCGTGTGCGAAGGAATGATCGATGCAGCCGTTAAGGAATTCGGCAGGCTGGATGTGCTGGTGAACAATGCCGGTATCATGGATGACAATACCGCCATCGGTGATGTATCTGACGAAATGATCGAACGGCTGTTCCGTGTCAATACTTATGGTCCCCTGTATGCCATGCGAAAGGCAGTCAGAGTATTCCTGGAGCAGGATGAGGATGCGGGCAACATTATCAATGTGGCTTCCGTGGGTGCATGCCATCCGACAGCAGGTGTCGCCTATTGTGCCTCCAAGGCAGCGATTGTCTCCGCCATTCAGAACACCGCATTCATGTACATTGACAAGGGTATCCGCTGCAACGGCATCTCACCCGGTGGTATTCTGACTGATATCCCACTGGTCATGCCTCAGGCAAACAGCTTTGGCTTTGAACGCACCAGTTCCCTGCTGACCCACTCCCCGGAAATGGGTATGCCGGAGGATATCGCCAATGTCGCACTGTTCCTTGCCAGTGACGATTCCCATTTCGTGAACGGTACCATCATCACCTGCGATGGCGGCTGGACCTGCTTCTAAATCTTTCCCATTCATTTGTATCATTCTTCCGATAAGGATGGATGATTAGGAGAAACGCATCCGGTGGCATACCATCGGATGCGCTTTTCACAGTTATAACCGCAGGCCCTTAATATCCTTGATTCGTGACAGGATGATGTTGCAGTCGCATCTGACGATACCGGGCAGCGGGTCGATGACCTCCCGGATCAGCTTCTCCATTTCATCACCGGAGGCAGCTACTGCATGGACATGGAGCTTGTTTTTTCCCGTCACCCGGTAAACTTGGGTGACGATTTCGTTCTGTTCCAATAGCTCCGTCACCCGTCCAAGGGTATCCGGCTGGGTTTCAAGCTCGAAATAGCAGGCTACCTCGCAAGCAATGCATATGTAATACATACGCCCAAAACCACCCATTTCTACTTATGCGGAAATGGGTGGTTCCTGCTTGTTGAGGCGCTGCCCCAATCCCCGCAGAACACTGAAAGTGTGTTCTGGAAACGCTGGTAAATTCCAGCGGCTACGCGATTTTGCAAATCGCTGACAGGCGGTTATAACCGGTCCCTTTCTGTTTCTCTTTCCGCGGTGAGAGAATTGTCCCCAAGAATCCGATCTACATTTGCTTTAGCAGTTTGTAAGGAGCGCATATCCTCCCTGGCTTTCTGGTAATCTGCGTACATGGCTTTCTTCTCAGACAGGAGATGTGCGTATTCTGCTTGCAGGCTCTTAACGGTGGGCAGTTTTTTCAAACCCTGTTCATCAAAAAACTGCTTTGCCGCCTTATGCAGTATGATCTCAGACTCATGCTCCGCAAGGAACTTCTTCGAGTAGCCAGCCTTTCGATAGGCAACATAGGTGTCGCGGGTCTTGGCGTAGTTGATGATGTGCTGCTGCAATACTTTGATTTCCGCCATGTGCTGCTCGGCAGATTTCATTTTGGTGGACAGGGTGTGGTACTGCGCTGTGACGGCAGCAGTCCTTTCTTCCAGAACACTTCTATCCAGAAGATTGTTTTCCTCCAGATAGATCAGCGTTTGGGAAAGCTGTTTCAAATTGAAGTTCTTTGCCCACCGTGCGTAACCGGCACCCTTTCCTTCTTGCAGCTTTGCCTGAATATCGATAAGCAGACTACCGCTGGGCTTGGTGGGGGTAGCCATAACCCGTTTCTTTTTCGGGGTATGTTCTTTGGTCCCGGCAATGATGGCACGAAGATCATCCGGGGTGTAGCCTGCGCCCAGCGTGTCCATGCGGACGAATCGCTTCTGTCCTTCCCCCAGCAGGGAGGGAATCTTGCCACCCTTGACCTGATACCCAGAGCGTTGCAGCAGCTCCAGCAGCTTCTCAAAGCTCTGGGGCTTCTGTGCCAGAGCTTCATCAATGGCATAGCAAATTCGCTCCCGGTGGGAGGGCTTCTTCTGATCGCCCAGCCACTTGTCGTAGGTCTTGCCCTTCCCCTTGGGATTCTCCACGATGGAGTAACCGTTCTCAACGCAGATCGTATCATTGAGGCGGCGCAGAGCCTTGGTGCTGCCCCAGAAGTTGCGGAACTTGCTCCGCTCGTCGAGGGCAGTGGAGTTCCATATCACATGATTGTGAATATGGGCTTTGTCGATGTGCGTACAGACGATATAGGCATGATTGCCTTTTGTGAACCGCCGTGCCAGCTCGCATCCTAAACGGTTTGCTTCCTCCGGCGTGATCTCGCCGGGACGGAAGGACTGACGGAGGTGGTAGGCTATTACGTCATCCTCACCGCGCACCCGTCCGGTGTTCTTGATGTACTGCTGTTTTGAAAACAGGAACTCCCTGTCGGCAACACGGCTGTCACATTGCCAGCTGGTAATCAGATTTCCGTTATCTGTTTTTCCTGGATTTTCAACATAGTCGATAATCGCAGAGATTGCTGTTCCGACTGTTCGCCCTTTGCCGATGTGCAGGGGCATCAGCCGAGTGGTTGCCAAATAAAACCCTCCTTAACAGAAAAAGCTCCGGTGCCATTCATTGTGACACCGGAGCAACGCTTTAGATTTCTTTCAAAATGCACGAGATACTCTGTAGCCTTCCTAATACCCAAACCGCTATCATAGGGATGCCCATAGGGCTGACCAGAAATGCAATAGTCAGAAGAATAAAGCCATTTTTCACGGAGTATGTAGCCAGAACCAAGATGCCAAGGATTCCCACAATGCCGCTGGCCAGTCGGAGGAAGAATGTAGAAAAGGAAATCAGCCCGATGCAAACAAGAGTGAACAGGTCAATGACTAGAGTGACAGGTGCAGTGAGGATTTTGAAGATGAGTTTCATTTGAATGCCTCCTTTTTCTTTATCATACATCCCCTGCCCTATTGCTGCAAGGATGCGGCAATTCACTTCAACTTTGCAAGGGCTGCAAGAATGTCCCGTGCCGCATCCCACAGGCGTTCGTGTCCCTGGCTAATATCCTCCAAATCAGCATCGTAAATTCTGCCGGTTTCATGGACACGTCTGGTAAGCTGGTTGAGATTGTTACTGGAATAGCGCAGCAAGGAAACCATCTCCTTCAGCTCCGGCAGTTCCAGTCTGACCGCATATCCGTCGATGGCCATTTTCCTGATGTATGCGGAAAAATTCGTCGTGCCAAGCTGCGCCATCTTCTGCTGGATCATGCTCCATTCCTCCGGTGTCAGGCGAATCGTCTTGACGATTTCCCGCTCTACCAATTGATCACCGCTCCTTACCTTTTAACTTCGCCGAAATTTTCGGCGAAGTTAAATTGGGTTGATTTTGGAGCTTTTCAAGAACAGATGGTTTAATCTTCTGTGCCTGTTTCTCCCGGCAGAATTCCTGACGGACAGTGCTGAGAAACAAATCAGTCAATCCCGAATGGCTGTTCACAACAAACTGGCAGTTCCGGTCCGCACCCCATGCGTCTGGATTTTTCTGGATGGGAATGGTTTTTGCCCATTCCTTATTGCCGGGAGAAAACCGTGCGTCCCAGTCTTTCTGCTGGACGGTGTTCGCAAGGACATACAGCGTCCTGTCCAGTCCGAATGCGTCTACAACCTGTGTTGCCGCCTGATTGTCGAGTTGATTGTCGTGATAATGCTCCCGAATTGCCGCTTCAATGGCTTCCTTGCAGGCAATGTTGGCTCGGTTGGATGCCCGGTACTGCTCCAGTTCCCCATGTTCCTGAGCATAGCTGGCAGGATAAGGGTACACCGGCGTTTCTCTGAGTGTACGGCGCTGTTCTTCCAGAATCGTATCCGCCCTGGATTCCAGACAGTCCCAGATCACATCCATATGGTCTGTCTCCCACTTTTCAAAATCCCGGAATACATCCGCCAGAGGGCTGAGGGATTTCATCAGGGCGTCAGTCTGGGCATCTGACAGGTCGTGGTATTCCAGCGACAGCAGAATGTCCTCCCGGATCGTGTATTCATAGGCATGGTTCAGGATTTCCTCCGGGGACTGACTTTTCAGCCAGTCCCGGAATACTTCCTGTTCGGCAAACAGCTTTTTATATAATGCCGTGTTGCGTTCTTCGTTGGTCATTATCGCACCTCCTCATGGCGTTTTTGCTTTTGGTTGTTTCTGCTGGGGGCGGGCTGACTGCGCAGCTTGTCCAGAACCGAGGGGCGGGCGGATTTGGCGATGACCTGCTCCGTCTGACCGCCCTTGTTGGCATCCAGATTCAATTCCGCGTCCAGAAAAATCAGCCGCGCGGTTTTATCCCGCAGCTCCTCCTCAAAGGGGAATGGCTTGCCCAGCTCTGCCTTTGCCGCCTCCTGCTGGTGGCAGGTTTCGTCCAGCTGTGTCTGGAAGGCTTTCAATCTCTGAGGCATCTGCGCCAGAGCGTTGTCCAGACGGATCAGATTTCCTCTGGGGTCGCTGCCCAAGGTTGCCTGATGCCGCAGCCTGCCCTGCATGGTCAGCACATACTTTTTGCCGAAGTCCTCCAAAGTGACGGACATCTGAAAGCCCCGGTATGTACCGACCTCCACCGGGTCAAGCCCCGTAGCTTTCTTAGCCGCCTCGATCAGAGCGGCACCGGCGTTGTCCTTGTCGGTCAGCTCGTCAGCCAGCACGGTCATCCCCGCAAAGCCGTCCGTGGGATGGGGGTGGGCTTCCAGCGTCTGCATATCCTCCTGAATCGCCTGGATGCAGCCCTTCAGCTTTTCAATCTGCTCCGGGAAGTGCCGCAGCAGACTGTCCTCCAGCCGGTACTGCTTGCTCTTGTGGTCGGCCTTCATGATCTTCAGCCTGGAAACCTCCACATCCAAATCCATGCGCTCCTTAATCCGGGGATCACCGGCGCACAGGGCTTTGATTTCCGCAAAGGACAGCGCCACCTCATCCACATCGTCACAGGAGCGCACCGGGGATTTGGAGGTCATGATCTGGGAAATGAATTTTTGCTTATTCTCAACGGTCTGCCACAAGAACGCATCGAAGGTCCCTTCTGTTACATAACGGAACACATGGACTTTCTCATTCTGGTTGCCCTGGCGCTCGATTCTGCCCTTGCGCTGCTGCAAATCACCGGGCCGCCAGGGACAATCCAAATCATGGATCGCCACAAGACGATCCTGCACATTGGTGCCCGCGCCCATTTTGGAGGTGCTGCCCAGCAGCACACGCACCTGCCCGGAGCGAACCTTGCCGAACAGCTCCTTTTTCTTGACCTCCGTGTTGGCATCGTGGATAAAGGCAATCTGCTCTGCCGGAACGCCCCCGGCAATCAGTTTAGAGCGAATGTCATCGTAAACGGTGAAGGGAGCATTTTCCTCCGCAGGGAATGCGACGGCTTCCAGCGGGTTGCCCGCAATGACCGCCTGTTTCGCTTTCGGCGCAGCCTGGGGCGTGGAAATATCACAGAACACAAGCTGGGTCAGCTTGTCCTCCTTGCCGTCCCTCCAGACTCGCAGAATATTGTCTACGCACAGATTGACCTTGCTGCCAGCCTCATCCGAGAAGTCCGGGTTGATGATCCGCTGGTCAAGTCCCAGCTTTCGTCCGTCCGAAGTCACCTTCAGCATATTGTCAATGGAAGGGTCTACGCTGCCGGAATGGATTGCGGTGGCTCGTTCGGACAGCTCCTGCACCAGTCCCTTCTGTACCTCCGTAGGCTTGGCAACTACATTGTGGTACTCCACCTCCGGGACAGGCAGATGGAGCTGATCTGCCGTCTTGATGTCTGCCACTTCCTTGAACAGATTCATCAGCTCAGGAAGATTAAAGAACCGGCTGAACCGTGTCCGGGGACGGTAGCCCTTGCCCTCCGGGGCCAGCTCCAAAGCGGTGACGGTTTCACCGAACCGGGATGCCCAGCAGTCGAAGTGGGTCATGTGCATTTCTTCCAGACGGGCATACTGCAAATACCGCTGCATGGTGTATAATTCCGTCATACTGTTGCTGACGGGCGTACCTGTGGCAAAGACCACCCCACGGTTTCCGGTGAGTTCATCCATGTAGCGGCACTTGCCGAACATATCGCTGGATTTCTGCGCATCTGTGGTGGAAAGACCGGCGACATTCCGCATTTTGGTGTAGAGGAACAAATTTTTGTAATTGTGCGCCTCGTCTACAAACATACGGTCAACGCCCAGTTCTTCAAAGGTCACAACATCGTCTTTCTTATCGTCAGCCCGCAGCTTCTCCAATCGGGACTCCAAACCGCGCTTGGTGCGCTCCAGCTCCTTGACGGTGAATTTCTCACCGCCGCTTTCCTTCAGCTCCGAAATGCCCATGGTGATCTCCGCAATCTGATCTTGCAGAAGCCGCTCCTGCCGCTGCTTGCTGATGGGGATTTTCTCAAACTGGCTGTGACCAATGATAACTGCGTCATAGTCGCCGGTGGCGATCCGGGCGCAGAACTTTTTGCGGTTTTTCGTTTCAAAATCCCGCTGCTTGGTCACAAGAATATTGGCAGAGGGGTACAGCCGCAGAAATTCCGAGGCCCACTGTTCTGTTAAGTGGTTGGGCACCACAAAAATGGACTTCTGACACAGTCCCAGCCGCTTGCTCTCCATGGAGGCGGCAACCATTTCAAAGGTTTTGCCCGCACCAACCTCTTGTGCCAGCAATGTGTTGCCGCCGTAAAGCACATGGGCAATGGCATTTCGCTGATGCTCCCGGAGGGTGATTTCCGGGTTCATGCCAGCAAAAACAATGTGACTGCCATCGTATTCCCGTGGACGGATGCTGTTCATTTCCTCGTTGTACTGCCGGACCAGCGCCTGACGGCGTTCCGGATCTGCCCAAATCCAGTCCCGGAAGGCATCCCGGATCAGCTGCTGCTTCTGTGCCGCCAGGGTTGTTTCTTTGGCGTTCAGAACACGCTTTTTGTTTCCGTCCGCATCTTCAACGGTATCGTAAATCCGAACATCCCGGAGGTTCAGAGAATCCTCCAGGATGGCATAGGCATTGGCGTAATCCGTACCGTAGGTATTCCATGCCGCAACATCATTGGCGGAAAGATGGTTTTTGCCGGTGATGCTCCATGCGGCAGTATAGGGAGAATACAATACCTCTATCGAGCGCCGAAGATAGTAGGGCGTATCGAAGGTTTCAAACATGAACTGCTTGATGTAAGACCTGTCAATCCAGGTTGCACCCAGACGCACCTCGATTTCCGAAGCGTCCAAATCCTTGGGCTGTGCCGCCCGCAGTGCTTCCACATTAACCTGATAGGCGGGATCCTCCGCCGCAGCCGCAGCCGCTTCCGCCTGCCGGAGCTTCTGCCGGACATTGCCGGACAGATACTCGTCCGCTGTTACCCAGCCCATGCCGTCCTCTGCATTGCCGAGGGTGGGGTCATGGAAAATCACACCCCGCAGTTCTGATGCCAGTTCCTCGGCGGTTTTCCCGGTGAGACTGGACATATACGCCATGTCCACCTCTGCCTTTTCCGCAATGGAAAGGGTCAGGGCTTCACTGGCGGTATCCACAGAGGTGACAACCCGGTGGGGCTGGATGGTGCGTTTGGTGAACATATCCGCTTTGCGCTGGAAGTTCCCGTCATCGTCTATAATCTCCAAAGCACACAGCAGATAGTAGGCAGAATCATCGGAGAATGCCAGCCGGTTGCCCCGGCTGTTGATAATACCGTATTTCTCCGTAAAGCTGTCGTAGAGCCGATTCAGCTCTCCCTGCTTCTCAGCAATGGCGGAATCCGGGATGGTTTCGTCCATCTGAAGGTCGATCAGCTCATGGACGCAGGTGCTAAGCGCCAGCATACCCTTGATACGCTCTTTAGCGGTGGCATTCAGATCGGGTCTTACCATGATGCTGTTTTCCCGGAAGTAAACCTCCCCGTCTACAAGGGTATAGGAGAAGTTCTTCACATCCGGGTCAGCTGGGAGGGTGTTCTGAATGGTTTCCCCCTCACCCAGATCGGGCAGCTCCGCTTCCTGATAGGTGCCCTGGATATGCTGCACCGCTTCATGGAGGGAACTGGCAAGAGAGATGTTTTCAAAGGGTTCTACCGTGTAATCCATGCCGTGGGCGGTGCTTTCGGAGCTGCTTCTGCCCATGACCATTTCCGGGTGGTCGAGGAAATAGCTGTTGATGGCGTAGCCGTCCTTCGTCTGCCCCAGATGCACCCAGTCCGGGTCAATTTCAATGGGTCTGTCACGCTTTCGCAGGAAGATAATGTCCGAAACCACTTCCGTTCCGGCGTTTGTTTTGAAAGCGGTGTTCGGAAGCCGGATGGCACCCAGCAGATCGGCTCTCTGGGCAAGATACCGACGCACGGTGGAATCCTTGGCATCCAGGGTATAGCGGCTGGTGACGAACGCCACCACACCGCCGGGGCGAACCTGATCCAGTGCCTTTGCGAAAAAGTAGTTGTGGATGTTGAAACCCAGCTTGTTGTAGGCGGGATCATTGACCTTGTACTGCCCAAAGGGGACATTGCCCACGGCAAGGTCAAAGAAGTCCCGGCGGTCTGTGGTTTCAAAGCCCGCCACGGTGATATTTGCTTTGGGATAAAGCTGTTTTGCAATCCGTCCGGTGATGGAATCCAGTTCCACACCGTACAGGCGGCTGTTTCGCATTGCCTCCGGGAGCATACCGAAGAAGTTGCCCACACCCATGGACGGCTCGATGTTCCTGCTGATTTTGATACAATAGAAAAAGCCTTCTCCGGGGTCAAAACCGCCGAAAAAGGCATAAAATAAGGGCTTTCGAGGTCAAATGCTGACTTCGGAAGCCCTTTTTCACTGTGTTCAATTGAGGTTCAACCGCTCGGCGAAACTGTGGGGTGAACGCTTTGCGGTGTGCGATTTTAGCAATAATTAAAAGGTATAGCAAAATTATAAGGTTATTTCTTGAATCACACTTTTTCAAAAAAAGACTTATCAACCTCGTAGATTGTTTTTTCGCGAACACCCAGCCTATATTCAATCAGCTTGTTAATAAACTCTTCTCCATCAATTAGATCAATCTGCTGTTTACCTGCATTAGAAGCCTCATCTCTGGCAGCTTTCGTAAAAGTTCCTGTAGTGATGAATACTCCTTTTTCTATATCCGTTGTAAGAGATCCTCTAAAGTCACGGATATCACCAGCAGATACACTACCTACAAACCGTTTGCATTGAAATGCGACATTGAAGCTGAATATTCCGTTGATGCGCAACTTACCGGTGCCGTCTATTCCTCCATCGCCAGACTTTTTTGTCACAGAGACTTGAGAAAATCCACATTCTCTTAATAGTAGCATCGACAGGCGTTCAAATGCATATGGGTCCATGCTATGTAATGTTTCAGCAAGTTCTGTACGCCAAGGTTCGAGTTCTTCGGGTATTTCAACATTATCATTTGTTGGGTCATCATCTTCTGCTAATGCTTTAGCCTCAGCCGGATTTTTACTTGCGAGGCGTTGGTTTTTTATAAACTCAACAACATCAGTTTTAGATACCGTGTCATTGTCAGAAAACTTGGGCGTTATCATCCAAACACCGCGTTGACTATTAGTTATTGCTCCAAACGCTTTGAGGCGCGTTCTTGCCCAAGCCAGCTGGTATTCAAGCTCTGTTTGCTGAGATGCACTTCCCTTATGTGGCTCATCAACAATTTCGTCGGACAGCTGTAGCATTTCTATTACTTTATCTCGAATTTCACTAATATTTGCCGAGCCACCAAGACTGCGCAAAGCAATAAACACAGGCTCTATCAATTCAATTTGTGTTGGACTTTTTATCTTTTTTGTTCTTGCCAATGCCGCTCCCTCCTCATTGAAGATTTAAATCTTGTATGTCCATCTTAGTGTTTTTAAGGTAGTGCATAAAAACTGTTTTCGCTGGTAAAAGACGCACTTGAATATCCTCCAATCCCAATCTTTTTAACATGGCAAGGGATACAGAGCCTTTCTTAATGATTTCTAAAGTTGCCGTCGGCATCAAAAAACAGTTCTTCACAGAGCGTATTTCATGTGCTTCAACAAAAGGCTGATAGGCTAATTGGTACAGATACTGCTTTGTAATGGACTCAATACCGGGCTGGCCTCGCAGCTTCTTGTTGTGTTCAAACTGAATGTTGTAATATTTTGCGTCAAAAATAATAAATTGGCAATCATCATCGACATTAACGATGGAAATGATATCCGGAATGAGGGTGTCCTCTGACTGCCTCACAAATAGTTCGCCGTTCGGTGCAACTCCAGACCACTGCGGTTTATCAATCAAATCAATAAGTTTCTTATGCCGCATATCGCGGTATTGCCCCGCCAATGGCACAGGTAGCCGAAGACCACCGATGGGCTTCTGTAACTGGTTGTCCATTACTTCCGCACAGACTTTTTCCCATACCAGATTGAAGCTGTTTGTCCCGAACATACTGAAGCAGTCCAGATCGTCCAGTGCGCTACTATTGGCTATGTACGCATACAACGTTTTCAGCAGAAGCTGCTTGCGAGTGTTAAACTGAACATTGAGTTCCTTGACGATACGCTCCAGGACATATTCCTTGTTTCCAAAGTCCTCAATCTGCTCATCGGAAATATCGACGCCCATAATGTCAAACAGATCCAATAGGTCAGCATCCCTCAATTCCGCTGTGCAGCGGGTAAGGATACATTCATGCAGACGCTTGAAGAAATCGAAATCATCATTCACACGCTTCATAGTCAACAATTCTGGGTAATACGGCCGGTTGTTGCTGAGAAGGGTGAATGTTTCGTTGATGGTTTTATCCCAGAGAATATCACCGGACCCGTTGGATTCAATGATATCCTGCGTGTTGGTATAGGCACCGTACTCGAAATAATCCTGGAGAAGGAACAGCATAACCGCAAGCATATTAAATGCACTGCTATCGCTTGTATCGTTGTACATTCGAATAATCTGTTCCCTGGAATTGTATTTCTCCAGAACCTTCAATATCTGTTTTAGTTCTTCCTTGGGGGCCGTGGCATCGAGAAGATATTTGGGATAGCATTTCAGCACACGGCCCTCAATGGTAATGACACCCACAAAGGTGAACACATATAGATATTCGTTCTCGCCGACCTCGACATCAGCGATTTCGATGTCCTCATCCACCAGATCAGTAAGATCCTTTTGGGTGTCGTTTGCTTTTACAGCTTTCAGCACACCATATTCTTTCAGACGCTTCAGAATGCGGACAGTCTTTTCCTCAGAACAATGAAACTCTCTAACCAAGTCTTCCTGGGTATAGCGTTTTTGCTCTCGTAAAAATACTGAAATCATTCTCCATCATCCTCTGGGACATTATCAATAAACTGGCTACTGATTGCTTCGCAGAAAATATACACGCCTCTGGTGTCGAATTCTCTGCAAATCTTGGAATACTGATTCTTTGCCTTTTCATCGCAACCGCCAAACAGCGTACTGCGTTTCTGCTTTGCCGCATCATCGAACAGGTACATAATGACCTTGTTCTTGAAAATGCGAGTGAACACAGCGGGATCAATTATGTCGCCTTCTGGCAGATTCTTTTTGGAGATGAAGTACGGCCCCATCAGCTTATCCTCATTCACTCTGTAGGTGAGCAATTCGCTGTTGATGGCTTTACGAAGATCGTTCCACTCAACAATTCGGCGGTATTCGCCCTGCCCAAGGATGACCTTTTTGCCCACAATTCCGGCTTCACTGTCATCAATGCCCAGATAGGTGAAGTCCCATCTACGCTTGAAAGCCGTATCCATTGGAAATACGCCTTGGTCGGCGCTGTTCATGGTAGCCCAGATGAACATATTGTCCGGGATGCGAATTTCAGAGTAATCGTCGGGATTACCGCCGAGTTCTCCCGCAAGATACTTTTTGATGTCCTCGGATGCCTGGATCGGATACTCACTAATCTCGTCATCGCCGCGGTCAAGCAACTGGAACACATCACCAAATACAGCTGCAACATTAGCGCGATTGATTTCCTCGATTACAAGCAGGAACGGCTTTGGCGCATCGGTTCTACTGTTCTGGAGGGCTTTCACATAGGTACGCATAAAAGGCCCCGGCACATAAGAATACGTGATAGCGTCTTTACCATCGCTATCCTTACATGGCACAGGCTTATATGTACCGACAAAATTAGCGTAGGAATAGTCCGGGTGGAAGGTCACACGCTCGTACTCACCGCCGTCCGCAAGCAGGGCATCCTTTTCATGGTTCAGCGTAAAACTCTTACCTGTGCCAGGAGCACCGAAGAGAATGCGGTTACGGGGGAATTCGCTGTGGTAGCCAGTGTTGTAACAGATATCCTGGGCTGGTTCGTTTTTAGCTGTGGTGGCTTCTTCCGAATAATAATCCCAGAATATCTTATTGAACATTACATTGGAAATACCACACTTGTTCGCATAGAAACGAATTTGGCCCATGCGAACAAACGGATATTTTTCTTTTTCTTCGCCGATTGCACCCAACACGGTTCTCTGGGCATAATCGCTATAATTTGTGGCAAAGAGTTCAGGATAGAGCATCTGGTAGTATTTCAAGAACCAGACTCTCTCAATATCGCCTTCGGTTACTTCGTGCAGGATTTGGTGCAGCTTTTTGTAATCTTCTAGGGTTGCCAACGGGCCGTATTCTTTGATTGCATTAGCACCCGACACGAGATGGTCTCTTAATTTTGTACCAACCTCAATAGCCTCTTCTTCGGTCAACTGACGAGGTTTTTGGTGTGAACCCGTCATCCACGCACCCTGGGTGGAATAGTACAGACCGTACTTGTACGCATTACCACCTTTGATGCTGCCAAAGGTGTCCTTGATCTGGGGTCCGAATTCCAATACGCGGCACACATTTTCTGAATTAGCGGCGTTAAGAAAAATCGTATTCAGCATCTCTACACCAGATAGGGATGCTAAATAATCCGGGGAAAATTTCGCCTGAAAATCTGCCAGAAGCTGACTTGCTTCTTTATCAAGCGTAGGATACTCTGCTGCCTTTTTACGGAACCACTCCGGTGAAAACATATTGCTCGTATTGTCACGTTCAAGCAAAAAACGTTTGTAGAGATCGAGCCCTGCGGATAAGGAACCATTGCCACGGTTACGGTTAAACTCTTCGTATGTGCCATCAGCTTTGATGGCAGCAACAGCCCTTTCAAATATCTCCACATCTGCGATTTCAAAAACAGAGGTGAATGGTTTTATAGCACCTACAAACTGAGTAGCAACTGCTTTGAGCGCGCCAACATACTGATTTCTGGTATTTTCAGAATATGGTTCACCGTTTGCTTTCGGAAGAAGGGACAGCCAATCCTTAAAGGCACTCTCGTTATCGGTAAGAATGATTGCATTATCGGTATCTCCACAGCGTTTCCGTACCGAAATATCAAGCAAAACTGACACCGGGTCAGTAATGCCAGAGTAAACATCCGGGAATTGCTGTGCAAGCAACTCCATGAGAGATTTTGTTGCTTCGGTACACTCCTCATAATTAAATGCACGGAGACCGAGGTAAATATCAGAGAAGAGTTTGATAACCCGATTTATCCCTTCACCAAAAATGTCCGTATTTTGGGATAAGGCGATAATATCCGCCATGCGCTTTTCAATATTTAATTTGAAATAGCGCCCTGTGCGGTCTGTGGTTTCCTTACTTACACCACCACCAAAAACGCAGTCTTTGACGGTGAATACCGCTTCGTTTTCCGTGCCGACACCCGTGCTACACTCAAGCCACATTGACTGAAGCCAGTAATTATTTGCACTTAAGATGGATAATTGCAAATTGCTCGGTGTTTTTACACCACAGGTAGGCGGTAGCATCATAAATGAAGATACTATTTTACTCGGCGCTATACGGTCAGTTCCGATGCCAAGTTTCATTGATGTCGAGCCGTTACCCCGCGGCTTAATCTCGTATTTTGCCTTTTCATCATCAATGATAACAGAGTGTTCTTCACCGTTTTCAGATCTGAAGATGTACTTAAAAACTGCAGTTTTTCCATTCAAAGTTTCTGGAGAAGTCAGCTGACCGTTTTCATCGTAAAACCGCCCTCCCAAGAAAGCCTGACCACCACCACTGTTTGCGTTGTAGGTGAAATGAAAATCTGCTTCGTGCCCAGAATATGTAGCATAGTCAGCTATTTCGTTGAAATATGACATATATACACCTCTTTCTCATTTATTCAGAATCATACTGTTTCACGCAATTTGCTACATACATGGCCAGAGCAGGCGGGACAGCATTTCCTATGGCAAGTTCCACATCTGTTTTTGCACCAGGGAACTCAAAAGTATCAGGAAAAGTTTGAATGTACCCGCGCTCGCGTGTAGTTAAAGCACGAACGCCATCGCGAATATCTGCCTTATCTGCATGGTGACGCTTGTAATTCTCTGGGATAGGCCTGTTAATTCCACGAATAGTTGCAGCTGGTTCATCTACTGAAAATACAGCCCGACGATTGTAGCTTCTCGGATGCATATAGTAAAATTCCGTTTTCAGGGTGTCACCAAGGTAGTCTCGCACAGTCATCTGCTTGCTTGACAGGTTTGAAGCAAGCACCTCATCAAGAAAGCCATCTTTTTCACCAAGCTTTCCAATCAGAAAAAATCTTTGTCGCTTTTGCGGCACACCACAGCGGCTTGCATCCAAAACCCGTGTAGTAATGCCATACCCAGCATCTGATAGCATTTGTTTAAGTACTGTAAGGGTTGAAAAACGTTCAATATTATAAACATTTTCAAAAACCACCCACATAGGCTTTACCTCACTAACGATTTCCGCAAACTTTATTGTAAGGTTTGCCCGTTTCCCCAATTCTCGTTTTCCGGCTATAGAATAGTCCTGGCATGGGGGACCGCCCATTATGAGATCGGGTTGCAAATCAGATATTTGCTGTATAACATCATCTGTGCTCAAATCTCTTTTATAAATTGGATGAGAGAAATTGCTCTCATAGATCGTTATTGCAGCATCCCAGTTGTCAAATGCTGCGACAACATCGAATCCCGCGGTCTCGAAGCCTAAAGACATACCTCCGCACCCCGCAAATAAATCAATTACTCTCATCGTTCTCTCTACTTTCTTCTGTCATTTTGTACCTCATAAGCGCTGTACCCACATACTTTGCCAAATTGACTGGTACAGCGTTCCCAATCATGGAGTTAATATCAGATTTTCCCCCTACAAATTGAAAACTTTCAGGGAATGTCTGTATATAACTTCTTTCTTTCGGGGTCAGACAACGCACTTTCTCAACTGGGACCGGGTCGTTAGGGTGCCCTTTATAACCTTTTGGGATTGGACGGTCGACTGCGCGGATAGTCATAGAAGGTTCGTATACACTGAAAACGCCGCGGCGATTGTAGTTAGTTGGAACACGGAAATAATAATCTATTCCGAGCGAATCACCGAGATAGTCGTGTATGCTCATTGGCTCCTGCGCCAGATTACGCTTCAGTTCTTCATCCAGGAAACCGTCGGAAGCGCCAAGCACACCCACAACAAACATTCTTTTCCTCGTTTGTGGTACTCCGCAGTATGCGGCATCCAGAACCATTTGAGTTAGCCCATAACCGGCTGCACGGAAATTCGAAATAACGATCTGGAAAGATTTTGTATTCCGAATTGTTGCTACATTTTCCATGACAAAGTATTTAGGACGAACAATGCTGACAATTTGTGAATAACAGATTGAGAGAACAGCCCTTCCCCGAGTTTCGTCTTGAAGCCCTGCAGTTGAAAAATCTTGGCACGGCGGTCCTCCAATGATCAAATCAGGGGTATAGTCTCTGATTTTCTTAACTGCCTCATCTACATTCACGAGATCTTGCTCAATAACCGGATGGTTAAAATTCATTTCATAAACACGAATTGCAGCTTTCCAATTATCAAAACCTGCAACAACATCAAAACCGGCACGCTCAAATCCTAGAGACATACCTCCGCAGCCGCAGAATAAATCTACGCACCTTATTCTTTCTGCCATCTTACCTATTTCCTTCCGTCATATGTGCTTGCATTAATTATCTATCGTCTCCATGATGTCATCTAGGTGGCAATCCATTGCCTCACAAATACGGAGAAGAACATCCGTTGTGATATTATCACCCTTCCCTAGCTTTGCTATAGAGGCGGAACTAATACCAGCTTTTTCCTTCAAGTCACTTTTTTTCATGTTCTTGTCGATAAGCATCTTCCATAATTTGTTGTAGCTGATACGCATTGCTATTTCTCCTTTACTGATTTCCCATCATCATGTCATAGTGCTGCTTCTGTTCCATAGCATCAAATATCATTTCAAAAATCCTCCGGCATTCCTCGGGATCTAGGCAGTCCTCAACGAAATCCATGCCGTCACTCATGCCGATAGAGCTTGCATTGATGTACGAGAGCATTGCAGACGCCAACTGAAATTTTTCTTCATCATCATTTCCATCGGCATCCTTAAATCGCCCTTCTGTTTTGCCCTGCACTAAAATTACTTGACGTAGCTGTGAACCTTCATATCCACATAGCTGAAGGAAGTAATACTCAAGAATACGACGAATGACATTCATCAGCGGGACAGCCGACTTTATTTCTTTATACTCATCCCAGAGGGCGGCATAAGAATTCTTGACAGGATTTACATTTATCCGTTCTGTCGGTGCATTCGGATTAACATCATCGCACAGTCTAATAGTAGATTTTGTGCCGATCTTACGGATCAGATAGAACGATGCGTAATCGTACTTCGCCACATAACTGTAGGAAACTTCTCTGTGGAAATACGCGTTATGGGTTAGAATGAAAATCTGCTTGATGAAATTACCTTCAGCTGTTCGATTCCGGTTATCCGCATTGTTTCTACAAATCTCAATCATCTGCCGCACAAGAGTGCTTACGATGAACAGCGAACCGCTGTCCATGCTGGAAACAGGGTCATCAATGACAACGATTTTCTCCCTGGTTTCACCGTCAGCAGAGTCGCTGCCGTGTACCAGATGGTAGAAATACAGGAACGCAATGAAATTCTTTTCGCCCTCACTCAGATTATCTGCTATAGTGCCATCGGGACGGCGCACTTCATATACATTGTCAACTCCAGCCTTTGGTTCGAGGCTGAAGCCTCGCATACCTGAATCACGCAACATGAGATTGATGCTGTCCTTGGCAGTGTCAGTTTCCACGGTTTTTCCTCGGAGAGTCTTGAGTTGCGTCTTGATTCCATCCAGAGTGGCGTTGTGCGCCTTGATCTCCGCATCTAGGGCATCCAATTCTGCCTGCATATCGCCATCATCTTTTCTGTAGGTTGTGATCACGTCGTTAAGCATGAAGGCAAGCAGACCAAACACGGCATCGGTGCATTCGGTTCGCTTGGTGGGGCCCGCCGCTACAATCGCGTTATTTGCATCGATCAACACATTAAATTCGTTGATGATAGCAGACAATTCCTCAAGAATAGGGCGAATGTCTGTAAGAGTTACCGTAGAAGCTGGGTTCTCGGTCTTGGCCTTTATTGTTTCGATGTTGGCCTGAATAGCCGCCTTGAGGACAGCCAACTTGTCGCTATACGGCTTGAGGTCAATCTGAGGATACAGTTCACTCGGTGTTGACTGCAAAGGAACAAATAAATCATTGGCAGCCTTTTTATATCGAACCAGGAATTCGCCCAAAAGACGCAGATTGTCCTGGTATCTATTATCAAAGCTGGCAATAAAGGTCTGCTCAAAATCTGAGGGCAATTCACCGCCGCAATACGGGCATCTTCCGTTGGCATTGTGAGAATACGCATCGTGACCCTGCCGCATCCATTCTGTTGCGCCGATTTCACGCAAGAAACCAGCAAGTTCTGTATCCGCACTATTTACAATTGGCTTACCCAGAATATCGCGTCCGTCCACTGTATCTATGACCGTTGGATCTGCAATGGTGTTGAATCTCTGATAGCGTTTTGCTGTTTCGGAATATGCAGATTCATAAAGGCGACGTAGTTTTTCAATATCTATATCAGCAGGAGCGTGTTTTAGAATTTCCCGGACGAACGGATCGGATTTTCCTTTCTTATCCATTGTACCTGGGAATTCTTCGCGGATCGTTCTGCCACGCTCCCAACACTCCTTAAGGAAGTCCCTGTGAAGTTTGTCCTTGGCTGTCGCAGTATTTCTGCGCTTATCGGTTGCCTCAGTCAGCAGTTTCTTTACACGGGTGCGTTCTTCAGTGGCCTCATCAATCTGTTTCTGAATTTCAGCATTCTTCGCATTAAGGGTAAACACACCTTTCATATTGCGGTAGCTGCGGAAGTTCTCATCAATAAAATCCTGGTTATACACCAACGGTAAATAATCAGCCGCTGTTCGTCCGGGAGCATAGGTTACGCCTGCACCATTTTTAATAGCTTTTGCAATCGTGGATTTACCCGCACCGTTGTTTCCGAAGAAGAAATTTACATAGGTCGGCTCGATATAGGCCGGGCTGTCCTTATAGCTTGCGTCCGTCAAATCGATGCGAATTATCTCTGATTTGATTTTTCCAGCCATAAAGACACCTCCTTATACGGGCATTGGTATACCGGGGATTCCAGCTTCCTTAAATGCCTCAAATACATTCACCTTACGAACGGACCAGGCGCTATGGTTAAGATCCGTAATTGCACAGTCCATATTCAATCCGAAGAACATGGCATTCCGCTTATCGCACAGCCTAATCTGCTGTATCGGAGCAATTGGCTTAAATGCTATTTTAATGTTTTTCCCGACCTTCATTACCTTCTGAATGTAGCAAAACATACAGTATTGGGTTGGGGATGTTACACCTTTCATCTCGGTGTTTTCCTGGCAGATAATTGCCGGGAAACGCTTCAATTCCTCAATTCCCTCATCGGTGAGGGTAGAGCATCTTTCATATATCTCTGGTGGAACATTATATTTGGTCAAAGCACGGTTTGCAATTACAGATACCACACCGTCTTTGAAAACATCCTCATCGCAGGTGACAATCAGCTGATAGTACTCCTTACTGAAGGACTGGATGGCGATCATCATCTCAGCCGATGAATCCGCCATTTGAGGGTAGTTGATATTGTATG
>JALFGI010000226.1 GCA_022777455.1 Clostridiales bacterium
CTGGAAGCGATTTTTGCCGGTCTTCGGCTGAAGAAGGCAAGCTACACTGCCGAAAAATCAAATCCCAGTTACCATCCCGGGCGCTGCGCGCGGGTGAGCATCGACGGTGTGGATGTGGGCGTTATTGGCCAGGTACATCCCTTGGCAGCTAAGAATTACGGCATTGAAACCGAGGTATACTGCGCGGAAATCAGCTTTACCAAGCTTCTCGCGCTTCAGCTGCCTGATGCCACCTATTCCCCCCTGCCCAAATATCCTTCGGTAACACGGGATCTGGCCCTGGTTTGTGACGAAGCCGTAACGGTTGCCCAGGCCGAAGAAGTCATCACCTCCGCCGCCGGGAAACTGCTCCGGGAAATCCGCCTCTTCGACATCTACCGCGGCGTCGGAGTCCCCGACGGCAAAAAGAGCATGGCCTTCTCCCTTATCCTTCGGGCAGATGATCGAACGCTCACCGATTCGGATTCCGAAACCGTCGTAACAAAGATTCTCTCCGCCCTGGCTGACAAGCTGAACGCGTCGCTTCGTTAAACAAAAGTTCACCAATTTTTTCTTACTGGTACTTTACAGCGGAGAAAATATAGGATATAATACTCGTATTCTTCTACCAAGGAGGTAAAAACCGTGACGGATAAGGATACCCAAAAATTCACAGTACCCAGTGACGACAAAGAAAATATGCGCCGTATTCTCCGGAGCGTGTTTGATGCCTTGACGGAGAAAGGCTATAACCCAATCAACCAGATCGTAGGGTATCTGTTGACAGAAGATCCCACCTATATTACAAATTATAATAACGCCCGAAGCATGATTTGTAAAATTGACCGGGATGAACTCATGCAGGTTCTGGTTCGCGAGTACCTGTTCCAGAAATAATCACCTCAGCCAAGAGGCTTTTGCCACGGCAAAGGCCTCTTGTTTTGTACCTTCTCAACTTCATACGCCCTCCGTCTTACAAGGATACCTTTTTGTATATTATGTTATGTTAATTTGCCTGTTTTCATGGAAAACCAACAAAAGCTTGACTTTTGGATGACAATATGTTACAATCCGATTACATTTTCCAGGAGGTTCCTATTATGGCTGAAGAAAAAGCAGTATTGATGTACAAGGGCCGTCCTTTGATGCGTAAGGACAACCTGATCTATTATGGCTCCATGGCTGACAGCCACATTGTAATGCTCCAGATTCTGGAAAGCAAGAAAGTCAACGATCTGGACATTGCCACGCGGGTTTCCGTACAGCTCCAGCTCACAGATCCCTCTGCGAGAAGCAGAGACCGCATTGTAAAGAAGAGCGAAAAAGACGGTCTGTATACCGCTCTTGATGTGGGCTGTGTCTGGTTGGAGCGCGCATTGGCGGGCAAATAACCCAATTTTGCCAGCCTCCCTTTCCGCTTGATTTGATTACAACAGTGTTTTCCAATCTACAGCGGAAGTATCCCAGGCATATTCTCAAGAGTAAGACGGAGGAACTGTATGATTTGTCTGAAACGGCGCCTTTGTGCGCTGCTTGCGATTCTGCTTATTTGCGGGAGTTTATCCCTGAGCGTTGCCGCGGCAGGCACGCAAATGTATGGAATCGGATTTGTCAATTCCGATTCCCTGCGGCTTCGCAGCGAACCCAGCACCACCTCATCTGTTTTGGCCGTAGCTTCCAAAGATGATTGCGTTGCGGTAATTGAACGGTGTGGAGATTGGTATCATGTAAACTACAATTTAAAAGAAGGATACATGCACAAATCCTATCTGGATGTTCTTACCCGGGAAAACGCGGAACTGGGCTACGGCAAAGTTACCGGCACATCCGTTAATCTTCGCAGCGGCCCCGGAACCGCATACCGCGCCGTGGGCACCGTCACCAAAGGCTCCAAATGCTATATCATCGGACTGAATCAGGGGTGGTACAAGGTAATCTATGGCTCTAGTATCTGCTACATCCGCAGTGACTACCTGGAGCTCACGGAATACCCCTACGAAAACAAAGCCTCTTCCAATTCCCCGCTGTTTTTCCGAAGAGGAAAGTCCACAGGCACCATTCCCAGCGCTGCCGCTTTGAATGGCACTTCTAAGGGTACTTCTGACACAGCCGCCGGGATGACCACCGGTTTATCCTTCACCGGACAGAGCATAGTTGCCGAAGCTCAGAAATATCTTGGTGTCCCCTATGTATATGGCGGTGCTTCTCCGTCCGGTTTTGACTGCTCCGGTTTTGTCTATTATGTTCTCAAAACGCTGGGCTACACACCGAACCGCACCCCGGAAGCCCAATACACCCACGGTACATATGTATCCAAATCGAGCCTTCTTCCCGGTGATTTGGTTTTCTTCTCCGGAAACGGCAGCACCATCACTCATGTCGGTATCTACACAGGAAACGGCCAGTTTATTCACGCCCCCAATTCCCGCTCTACGGTGTCCTACGCAAGTCTCAGCAGCGGCTATTGGTCTGATCACTACTTTGGCGCGCGGAGAGTCGTATAATCTCTCAGCAAAATTTCAAAGAGCTGCTTCCCCTGCCTTACAGCAGACGGAAGCAGCTCCTTTTTCTATATCAAGACGAACAGTTAATCAGCCTACGCCGTAGACCTCCCGGTTGTAACGGGCAATCTCATCGGTCATGATGGGATTCACATGGGGATACAGCGTTCCGGGAAGGCCATAGGTAATGCTGGGAATGAAGTGTCCGCCGGGGCCATAGGTTTCACAAACCTTGCGAACCTCAGTGCGGATCTCCTCCTCGGTAGAATCGGGCCGGTCAATGATGGAGTCAATGCCGCCCATCAGGGTCATGCGGCCATTCAGGCGCTTCTGAAGACCCACAATATCATTGGTATTGATAACGCCCTGCCAGATATCAATTCCAAGATCCACCATATCCTCGGCAATGGTTTCACAGAAGCAGTCCGCGTGGTGCATAATGAGAACACCGTGGTCCTTCATATACTTAAACATCTTCACATACTGCGGCTTGATAAACTCTCTCCAGTCGGCAGGACTGATGAACATGTTGCCCTTGCTGCCCCAGTCATCATGGGAAATGATGATGTCGGGATGCAAGTTGTCCACCAGCAGCTTGGTATACTGGAAGCGGTATTCTCCAATCGCCTGCAGCAG
>JALFGI010000279.1 GCA_022777455.1 Clostridiales bacterium
ATGAAGGAAGAACTGGAAAAGCTGACAGAGCAGGTGATGCGCAATGGGCAGGCGATGCTCAGCGGTATCAAATCCGAAACGGATCGGCTTCTGGATGAGGCCGTCGGTTTGATGGATGATTGGGACAGGAAAAAGACCTGGTCCGGTATTGACTCCGTGAAGCTGTCCTCTGCGCCGGACACAATCGTGCCTGGATGCATGGTTTTGGAGGGCGGTTCCTTCCGGGGCTGCTATACCTCCGGGGTGCTGGATGTGCTTATGGAAAACGGCATCAATCTGCAGACCACCATCGGTACCTCCGCCGGTGCTCTGAATGGCTACAACTATGTGGCCGGAGAGATCGGCCGTGCCGCAAAAATCAACCTTGGCTACCGCCATGACCGTCGGTATATGGGTCCCCGTACCCTGGCCAGGAACCGGGGCGTTGTGGGCTTCGATTTTCTCCTGAATGAAGTGGAGGAGGAAATTCCTTTCAACCGGGAACGGTTTGAGGACCCCAACCGCCGCTTTCTGGTGACGGTCACCAACTGCGAGACCGGCCAGGTGCGCTACTGTGAAAAGGGAATCACCCCGGATTTCCAGAAGGCGGTCCAGGCCAGCGCGTCCATGCCTTTTGTGTCCGACATGGTGGAGGTGGACGGCGTTCCCTGCCTGGATGGAGGCTGTGCCGTGAAGATTCCGTACCGGTGGGCGCTGGACAACGGCTTTGAGAAAATCCTTGTGGTGCGCACCCGGCCTGCAGAATATCGCCGTCCCCAGGAGACCAAGGCCTTTACGGAAATCACCGAGCGAATTTACAGGAATTATCCCCAACTGGTGGAGCTGCTGGACAATCAGAGCGAGCAGTACAACGGCGCCTGCCGGGAACTGGAGCAGCTGCAGGAGCAGGGGAAATTGCTGATGCTTTGTCCCTCCGGCTCCATCAGTGTTTCCGCAATAGAGGGGGATATGGAACGGTTGGGGGCGCTGTACCTCCTGGGCCGGGCCGACGCCAAGCTCATGCTGCCCCAAATCCGGGCGTATTTTGGACTGACCACGGATAAAGCCGAGTAAGCAATCTGACTCCACGATAAGCCACCCTTTTGATTGGTTTTTGGCCGTCAAAAGGGTGGTTTTTCTGTTGAACAGCCGGTTTTGATAACGCGGAAACGCGGCGTACTGTGTGCAGTAGAAGCAGATCGTTTCGTCTGTTTTTAATTAAGGACAGTGAAAAAATGTTATTTGGCGCACTGGCGCGGCAGCGCCCTTGGCTCTCCCTTTGGGAGAGCTGGCAGCCGAACAGGCTGACTGAGAGGGTACCGCAGTAAGGTTATGGCAAATGCATTGCCCTCTCAGTCTGCCCCTAACGGGGCAGCCAGCTCCCCCATAGGGGGAGCCAAGGGGTGCGGCAATTCCGGTTCGCCAAATTACAATTTGTATGTTTCTCAATAAAAACTGATCATAATAAATCAGCCGCCTCCGATTTCGGAAGCGGCCGATGTTTTTACCTATGTATTATGCCAGCTTTGCCTTGGCGGCGGCGATCATGGCGACGCACTGCTTGGCAATTTCTTTGTCGGCCTCGGTCAGGTTCAGCAGGGGAGCGCGGACACCGCCGATGTCCGGGCCGCCGGTGAGGCGGAGGATCTCCTTGATCATGGCGTACATGTTGCCCTCGCCGGAGCACATCTTGTAGATGATCTGGTTGGCATCCTGCTGGAGCTCCCTGGCCAGGGCCAGGTTCTCGCCCTTGGTGGCCAGCTCAAAAATCTTGAGGTAGACTTCGGGCATGGCGCCGTAGGTACCGCCGATGCCGCCGGTGGCTCCGGCAACGATGCCGCTGAGCAGCTGCTCATCAGGTCCGTTGAAGACCATGGCGCCGCCGGCAATCCACTTTTCGATGTCCTCAATGGGCATGGAGGAGTTCTTTACGCCGATACATCTGGGATTCTCCAGCATGGTGTTCAGCAGGCCGGGATTCAGGGCCACGCCAGCCAGCTGGGGAATGTTGTAGATGATGAAATCGGTATTGGGGGCAGCGGAGGAAATGTCGTTCCAGTACTTGGCGATGGCCCGGTCGGGCAGATGGAAGTAGATGGGAGGAATGGAGGCAATGGCATCCACGCCCAGGCTCTCGGCGTGGGCGGCCAGCTCCATGGAATCTCCCGTATTGTTGCAGGCCACATGGGCGATGATGGTCAGCTTGCCCTTGGCAACGGCCATCACGTTCTCCAGCAGCAGCTTCCGCTCGGCAACGCTCTGGTAGATGCACTCGCCGGAGGAGCCGCCCACATACAGACCCTTGACACCTTTTTCGATGTAGTATTCCGTGAGTTCCCGGACGGCCTTGGGGGAAATGTCGCCTTTTTCGTCATAGCAGGCATAAAACGCGGGAATAATGCCGGCATATTTGCTGTAATCTTTCATATGATAGATCTCCTTTTCAATCGTATGCTTTGATTTTGAACACAACGCGGGTGAAGGGTTCGCCGGGCTGCTCCACGGGAATTCTCAGTCGGTGGGCATCCCCGGGAAACACAATCAGGAAATTGCCTGGCCTGAGAATGACGCTCTGTTCCGCCTGACCGGTGTAGCCGTAGAAGTCGCCCTTGTTCTCGGTCAGGGTCAGGCTGTCGGGGTGGGCAATGTCCACTCGTTCCATTCCTTGGGTGACCACCTGAATGTCCAGGTACTTTTTGTGAGCCTCAAAAAAGGTCTGCTCAAAGGGAACCGTTTCCAGGTGGAATTTGGTGACGAACAGGTTTTCTCCGTCCAGCAGCTGCTTTTCGGTGGGAACCTTTTCCAGGAATTCCGGGGTAAGGCAATCCAGTGCTTTATCCAGCTCCGGATGAATACCATAATATTCTGATTTATTCCTGAGATTTGCGACAATCATTTTATCACTTCTTTCGTGAAAGTAAAGTGTGATATTCTTATTTTTCGCCGCCTGGAAGCAGGCGGCGAAAAGTTGGAGAGATTAACCCTTCACAGCGCCCATGGTGATGCCCTTGGT
>JALFGI010000291.1 GCA_022777455.1 Clostridiales bacterium
GGCAACACCGCATAATGGGGCAAGAGCTTTCGACGAGAGATTTTGCCCCAGGCGAAAGTTTGGAAAGTGCGGGAATACTGGATGTATTTCCCACTTTTCAAACTGCGCGGGTGGGGCAAAAGATCCGTCGAAGGCCGCAGCTCCCATTGTGCGGTGTTGCCTTAGCAACAGATCAATTGTAATTCGGCGGGCTGATACGGCAGCACCCCTTGGCGCTCCCTTTGGGAGAGCTGTCAGCCGAACAGGCTGACTGAGAGGGTACCGCAATAAGATAAGGCAGCCGAAATCAAGCTATGCTGCCCTCTCAGTCTGCCCCCTTAAAGGGGAGCCAAGTGTCGTGTGCGGCGGTCAACACACCGCCAAATAACAATTTGATTAAAGCTCCAAATCGTAAATCTTTACAATCTCCGTGGGGCCTTCCTGATAGAGCGCTTCCACCTTCTCCTGGCCGGTGACGGTGACGTTCAGGGTGCCGCCACGGTTGTTCAGGGTCAGCTTTCCATCGGGGAGCCGGCCGGAGAGGTACAGCACAGTGGCCACGCTGCCGCAGCCGGTACCGCAGGCCAGGGTAAAATCCTCCACCCCCCGCTCAAAGGTGAGCACATTCACCTCGGTATCGGAAAGCCTGGTATAGTAATTCACATTGGCTCCCTTGGGGAAGGCGGGATCATGGCGCAGGGCTTCCATCTCACCGCGGAGCTTGTCGGCGTCGGCCCACACATCCCCGGGGTATTCCCGGACGGCGTGGGGAAGGCCGGGATTGCCCAGCTCCACATAGGCGATGTCCCCTTTGCGGTGCAGGTCCACGGTGGTGGGGGTGTTCAGCCGAACCCGGTAGCGCTCGCCCTCCAGGTGCCAGCCATACACCGGGCCCGCATCGGTTTCCACGGTCATTTTCTCCCCCGCAATACCCAATTCATTGGCAAAGCGGCAGATGCACCGGGAGCCGTTGCCGCACATCTCTCCCCGGGAACCGTCGGAATTGTAGAAATGGAGCTTGAAATCCCCAGTTTCGGAGTCATCCACCGCCATGAAGCCGTCCGCGCCGGTAATGGCACAGAGCTTTTTCGCCAGAGCAGAATAATCCGGGTTCAGCCCCCGGCCGTCCATGACCATAAAGTCATTTCCGGCGCCGTTCATATAGTAAACCTTCATATTGCCGCCTCCTTGATGGTGTCGTAACGATAAATTGTAATATGGCGACCGGAACTGACATACCTCTTGGCTCCCCCTCTGGGGGAGCTGGCTGCCCCGAAAGGGGCAGACTGAGAGGGCCAATGTAGTGGTTTTCTGTCACCATTATCTTACTTTGGTACCCTCTCAGTCAGCCTGTTCGGCTGACAGCTCTCCCAAAGGGAGAGCCAAGAGGGCGCTGCCGTATCTGCCCGCCAAATTACAATTTAACTGTTGGCCAGCAAATTCTCCATCTTATACATTCCCTTGGGCTTGCCCACCATGAACCGGGCTGCTTCCACGCCGCCCTCAGCCAGCATATTCCGGGTGGCCACCTCATGGCGCAGGGTAATGGTCTGGCTGGGGGTGCAGACATGCACCTCATGGATGCCAACCACATTGCCCATCCGCAGGGAGGAAATGCCCACTTCGTCACGGGTGCGCTTGCACTCGCCGGAGCGGCCGTCGTGCTCGTAGGCATTGGGACGCACGGACTTCACCGCCTCGAAGAGCATTTTGGCGGTGCCGCTGGGAGCATCCACCTTCCGGTTGTGGTGGACCTCCACGATCTCCACATCCGCCTCCGGGAACAGGGCCACTGCCTGACGGGTCAAGCTGCACAGAAGAGCAATGCCCAGGCTCATATTACCGGAATAGAACACAGGAATCCGCCGGGCGGCGTCCTCAATCAGGGCCTTCTCCCGGTCCGTGTGGCCGGTGGTGCCGATGACGGCGGCAGCACCGATTTTTTCCGCGTAGGAAAGCACATCCGCCACGGCGGTGTGGTGGGAAAAATCGATGACCACGTCGGCCTCCACCGGACCCAGCTCGTCGAAGGTCTTCGGAACACCATTCTCGCCGTCAATGCTCACCCGGCCAACCACTTCGCTGCCCAGAATGCCGTCAATCAGCTTACCCATGGCGCCGTTGGCGCCGCAGAGAACCGCTCTCATACGTTTACCCCCAGCTCGGCCATGTGCCGGAACATCCGCTCCCGGTTGGCCCGGCTCATGGGAATCAGGGGCAGGCGAATGTTCTCCGCACCATAGCCCATGGCGCTGACGGCAGCCTTGGCAGGGATGGGGTTGACCTCACAGAACAGATCATTGATCAGATCCAGGTACTTGCACTGCATCTTGGCAGCCTCATCCAGACGGCCTGCAAAGAAGGCATCGGTCATGGCCACAGCCTGGGCAGGAATCACATTGCTCAGCACGCTGATGGTACCCATGCCGCCCATGGCCATCATGGGAACGGTGAGAGCATCCTCGCCGGAGTACACATCGATCATATCGCCGCAGCGGGCAAAGAGCTCCACCACCTGGGCCATGTCGCCGCAGGCTTCCTTGATAGCGGAAATGTTGGGATGCTTAGCCAGCTCCGCCACGGTGGCGGGCAGCAGATTGCAGCCGGTGCGGGAGGGCACATTGTAGAGGATCACGGGCTTATCGGACTTGTCGGCGATGGCGCTGAAATGGGCGATCAGACCGGCCTGGGTGGATTTATTATAATAGGGGGTGACCACCAGCACGGCATCGGCACCGATGGCGCAGGCGCTCTCGGTGTAGGAAATGGCATGAGCGGTGTTGTTGGTGCCGGTACCGGCAATCACGGGCACCCGGCCGTTGACCCGGTCCACGGTGAAGCGGATGACCTCGTTCCGCTCCTGGGGGGACAGCGTCGCGCTCTCGCCGGTGGTGCCCACGGCAACCAACGCATTGATACCGGAGTCAAGCTGGAAGTCGATGAAGCGGCCCAGCACCTCGTAATCCACGCCGGTGGCAGTCATGGGGGTGACCATGGCCGTGGCCATGCCTTTGAAAATGGTTGTCTTTCTCATATTTTTTCTCCTTTATCCCAGGGTTATCAAATTGAAATAGTCGTACAAGGGGATGAGTTTTTCCAGGAATGCGCCCACTCGTTGGCCCAGTTCCGGGCCGAAGATAGGCTCTCCCACGTCCTCGTGGACGATCAGGCCAAGGTCCGCCTTCCAGCCGAAATATGGCTGCAGCTCCGGTATGGGGGCAGGCTTGGGACGCTTGTAGCACTGGGCGGTTACCTCCATGCCCACAGCAGACTGGACACCGTGGAGCATCTCCAGAAACTCCTCCGGCTTGGCGGTAATCCGGGCACGGAAGGCCTCCATGGCGGCGGTTTTGGGATGCCACAGGGAGAAGCCGTAGCTTACCCCGTCGGGGGTGATTTCAAAAAACAGGCAAGGGTTTTCCGCCCACCATTCCATATCCCGGCGGATGCAGATCCACAGACTCTCTTTATAGGGGTCCGGATGGTGGAGCCGGGCATCCCGGTAGATGCGGCTGACCTTGAGGATATCTCCGGACCGTTCCAGAAAAGGTTCAAACAGCTGCTGCCCCAGCTCCTTCATGGGCTGGTACAGCGTATCCACATATTGCTTTTTATGCTCCAGGAACCAGTCCCGGTTGTTGTTCATGCGAATGCCCCAGAGAAAATCGATGGTCTCGGGGGTAAAGCCGGTAAACATTCTATTTTCCCTCACTTTATCTGTTGATGGCGTTTATTCCCATAATGGCATCCCACTCGCTGACCATCTCTTTGTGCTTGGTCTTCCAGCGAAGCTGATTCAGGTGTTTCACCGGAACCTTCCGGTCAGGGATTTCCAGAACATACCGCTCGAAGGCGTTGATCAGCGTCGTGCCATTGTACTCCCGCACCCGCTCCAGGGCCGCGTTATAGCGCAGGTGGACGTGGCCGTGGACCAGATAGGCCGGGTGGTATTTGTCCAGCAGCTCCCGCAGGGCCGCAAAGCCCTGGTGGGCAGGGTCCTCCCCGTCCCCCAAGCCTTCGGGGGGCGCATGGGTGACCACAATGTCCACGCCTTTGCACCGCCTCAGCGGGTAGCGGAGCTTTTTGATCCGGCGGCGCATCTGCTTTTCCGTGTACTGGTATTTTCCCGGGTGGTACCGGCGGCAGCCGCCCAGCCCCATGATGCGCACGCCGTTGTACTCCACAATGGCATCGTCAATGCAGTCGCAGCCGCTGGGAGGATTCTGAACGTAATGGGTGTCGTGGTTGCCTGGCACAAAGAACAGGGGGCATTTGGCCATGGTCACCAAGAACTGAAGATAACTGGATTTCAGATCTCCGCAGGAAATGATCAGGTCGATGCCCTCCAGCTTTTTGGGGGAATAAAAATCCCAGAGGGACTGGCACTCTTCATCGGAGATGAATAAAATTTTCAACCGCTTTCGCTTCTTTCTGTGCAGGGATTTCTTCTCTGTACACGCCCAGCTCACGGACCATATTCCGGGAGATAGGCAGCACCTCATCAAAGGTGGGGATGGAGCCGCACACGTTGGAGCAAAGCCAATCCATGTGCATCAGCTCCTCGGTGGTGAAGGTGGTTGCGCTGCTTTCGTTTTTGATGCTGCCGTCCTGGGCCATGATCCTCCGGGCGAAGGGGTCGATGGTATGCTCCGCCACACCCCGGCACAGGAAATCCGCCAGTGCGCGCAGGCCATGGGGCAGCTTGTCGGAAAAGTCCAGATCGATGACACCGGAGTCCATGCCCAGCCAGTAGTTCCGGCCCACGCCCTCTTTTTCCCGTTTCAGGGTGCCGTTCAGAATGCTGCGGATGACAGACTCATAAAATTTGCCCCACACCCAAACCGGCGAACCCAGGGGGATCAGGTCACCCTTGTCGTCCATCAGGTAGGTGCCATAATTGCAGAAGTCCAGATAGGTTTTCGATTGTACCGGTACATCCCGGTTGGAAACCACCCGGATGCCGTCGGCGAAGAAGTCCGCCTGGGGAGTACCCTCCACGCAGGACCAGCGCAGCTCAATCTGCGCCCGGGGATTGGTAAGCTGGGCGCCCAGCGCGAAAGCATTGATGGAAGCCGGGACGCCGAAAATGGGATAAGAAGCGATGTAACCAATGCGGTTATTCTGGGCCATGGCGCCCGCAATGGCCCCGGTGATGAATTTCCCCTCGAACACCCGGCCGTAATAGGTGCGGATGCTGGAATAGGGCTGATCCAAAGAGCAGCAGAAGAAGAACACCTTTGGGTGCTTCACCGCCACCTTCAGCGCTGTGTGGGTCATCTGGGGCACAGTGGCAAACACCACCTGGGCTCCCTCCTCCACCGCCTGCTCCATAAAGCGTTCCGCTTCCTCCGGGGTGTTGCCCTGGTAGTAGCTGCGGACGGTCACCTTGTCCCCCATTGTGGACTCCAGATATTCCTTTCCCTTTTCATGCCCCAGTCCCCAGCCGCTGGTGGAGGGGGTGAGCGAGTGAATAAAGGCCACATTCACATGGTCGGGCTGGGTGAGAAAGCTCAGAATGCCCGGCTTGACTTCCTCCACCCTGGATTCTACCTTCACAGCCGATTCGGAAACGGAGACAATATCCTCCCACAATGCCGCCACGGATTTTTTCAGCTCCGGGGTGGACAGCTTGGACAAATCCTCAAAGGGATAAAGCTTCAGCCACAGCAGCAGCGCTTCCTCCGGCAGGATATCCAGCTGCCGGGTGTTCACGGCAGCCAGAGCCTCCCGGAAATACTGATACCGGGCATTGAAGGTTCGCCGTTCATCCTCCGTCCACTTCACATCCGGCTCCTTGCCCAGCAGGGACAGGAGTTTGCCATAGTCCTTGGGGCGGCGGAACTGGACGGTGTATAGGCCGGAAACCTTGAAAAAGTCCAGAAATTCATAGTACGCCTGAATCCGGGGCTCCTGGGAGGGAGCCGGGAGAACACGTTTGATGGTTGCAGGAATTCTGGCCGCGCCGAAATAGCGCAGCACACTCACCCGCTTATTGCCCTCCTGAACATAGAAATTGCCCAGGTATTCATAGCAGGAAATGGGGTCGCGGATGCCCTCCTCCCCCAAATGAGCGTCGCACAGGGCAATCCACTTGGTGGCAAATTCGCTTTTTATATCCAGCAGCGGACGAAAGCTGGGAGTAAATGCCGCGATCCGCCCGGCGGATTTGGTACCCACGATCCGCTCTGCAGGGATCTCCATGGTCCCCACATCCACGATGGTCTGTGCATCGATTTCAGGCAGCAATTCATCCAGCACCTCCGGGTTCGGGTTCTTCCCGGCAGCGAGCAGTTCATCCGATTCCCTCTGTCCAGCTTTCAGTGCCTTGAGATATTCTTCCCTGCAGGTTTGAATCGACATTGCATCCTCCTGATCATGTTATTTTACACATTTATCATACCTTATTTTTAGTGAAATAGCAATAGATATTTTGTATGCACAAGATTTTGATGCAATTTGCATACATGGAGGTTTTTGGAATGCGTTTCACCCGGCAAAGCGTTAAATTGTAATTTGCGGGCAGATACGGCAACGCTTCTTGGCTCTCCCTTTGGGAGAGCTGGCAGCCGTCAGGCTGACTGAGAGGGTACCATAGAGAAGGAAACACCGTCCGCCGCGTGTCGCCCTCTCAGTCTGCCCCCAATGGGCAGCCAGCTCCCCCATAGGGGGAGCCAAGTGCCGCCGGTTCACGGCCCGCCAAATTACAATTTGCCTTTACGATCGAAATCATCCCCTCCGAAATCGGAGGGGATGCAAATCGCTTATTCTCCCTTCAGAAGCTGCTGCTTCCGGAACTGAAGGGTATAGAGCTGGTAATACCGGCCCTTCAGGTGCAGGAGCTCCTGATGGGTGCCCTGCTCCAGGATCTTTCCGTGGGACAGGAGGATGATATTGTCCGAATGCTGGATGGTGGAGAGACGGTGGGCCACAATGAGCATGGTGCCGATATTCTTCATCTTTTCCAGGGAGTCCTGGATGAGAAGCTCGGTTTCCGTGTCGATGTTGGCAGTGGCCTCGTCCAGGATCATCACCGAGGGCTTGTGGATGATGGTACGGGCGAAGGACAGCAGCTGGCGCTGGCCGGCGGAGAAGTTATTGCCCCGCTCCCGGACCACTTCATCCAGTCCGTGCTCCAGCCGCCCAATGAAGGAATCGGCATTCACGTAGCGGCAGGCCTGCCAGACTTCCTCATCGCTGACCCCCTCCATGCGCAGCAAAATGTTGCTGCGAATGTCGCCGGAAAACAGGAACACGTCCTGAAGCATCTGGCCGAAATGGCGGCGCAGGGAGGAAATCTTAATCTTGCGGATATCGATGCCGTCGATGAGGATCTGGCCCTTCTGAATGTCGTAGTTGCGGCAGATGAGGGACAGAATGGTGGTCTTGCCGGAGCCGGTGGAGCCTACAAAGGCAACGGTTTGCTTGGGAGCCACATGGAAGGAGACGCCCTTGAGCACCCATTCGCCGGGCTTATAGGCAAACCACACATCCTTGAATTCAATCTCCCCCTTGATTTCCTCCAGCTCGATGGCATCGGGATCATCTACCACATCAGGCTCCATGTCCAGAATGGTGAAAATCTTCTCGGCGGAAGCAAAGGACTGCTGGAGCATATCAAACTGCTCCGCCAGGGCCTGGATGGGGTTGAAGAATTTGGAGATGTACATATAGAAGGCCACCACAATTTCGCTGGTGATGGTCTGGCCCAGGAAGGTGGTATCCTGGATGTAGCCACGGCATCCGATGTAGAACAGGAACAGGTTGGAGGTGACGAAGAGCATATACACCATGGGCCGGAAAATGCCGAACACCAGCATCCGGTTGAACTTGGCCCGCTGCAGGCTGTGGCTCTTTTCCAGGAATTCGTCCATTTTCACCTGCTCCCGGTTGAAAATCTGGGTGATCTTCATACCGGAGAGGTTCTCGGACAGATAGGTGTTCACGTCGGTGCGGGTGTTGTTCACCTTCCGGTGGACCTCCCGGCTGAACCGTTGGAAAATCAGAGTAAACAGCACCAGGAAGGGCACGAAGCACAGCACCATCAATGTCAGCGCGTAGTTGAGCATCAGCATGGCCCCCAGCACGCCCAGGATCACCATGGTGTTTTTCAGCAACGTCACCAGGATATTGGTGAACAGGTAGCTGATGGAGTTGGGGTCGTTGCTCACCCGGGTAACCAGCTTGCCCACGGGAATCTGGTTCAGCTGCTCATGGGACAGGCTCTCGATTTTTGTGAAGGTATCCAGGCGGATCTGGGTGAGGATCTTCTGACCCACGGACTGCAGGATCATGGCCTGGAAATAGGTGCACACCATGCTCACCACCAGAATTCCGGCGTAAACAGCCACCATGGCATACAGCTTGGACAGCCGGAAATCCCCCAGCTTGATCAGGCCCTGAATCCGGCTGACCAGCAGCGGCGACAGCACATCATAGGCGATGGATACCAGCATGATGAAAAACACCAGAACGAACTGCCGGGTATAGGGCTTTGCGTAGTGCAGCAGGCGGCGGATCAGATAGCCGTCCGACATATGCCGCTCGTTTTCCGGGTGCTTGACGTTGTGCTTGAGCACAAAGTAAGCGGCAACAAAAACCAGCGTAAACAGGCCGATGACGCCGCAGGCAATCAAAAGAGGCTGATATTCCTTCATCACGCATTGCCTCCTTCCTCTTCCAGCCGCTGCAGGTCCACCATCTTCCGGTAGTCGGAATTGGTTTCATACAGCTCGTCGTGAGTGCCGAAGCCGGACAGCCTGCCCTGATCGATGAACAGGACCCGGTCCATCTGCTCGATGGTGGAAATCCGGTGGGCAATCAGAATGGTGGTCTTGCCCTGGCGGGTCTGGCGCAGATTATCCAGAATGGCCCGCTCGGTTTTGGTATCCACCGCGGAGACGGAGTCATCCAGGATCAGGACAGGGGCATCCTTCATCCGAGCCCGGGCGATGGAGATCCGCTGCTTCTGGCCGCCGGACACGGTAACGCCCCGCTCACCCAGGACGGTATCATACCCCTCCTGGAACTGGGCGATGTTCTCGTCCACATCCGCCAGCAGCGCCGCCCGGCGCACCGCCTGCCGGTCCACCTCCCGGCTGCCGAAGGCAATGTTCCGGGCAATGGTGTCGGAGAACAGGAAATTATCCTGGGGCACATAGGCGCAGTTCTCCCGGACGGAGTGGATGGACACGGTGTTCACATCCTGGCCGTCGATGAACAGGGTGCCGTCGGGCACATTGTAAGTACGAAGAATCAGGTCCACCAGCGTGGTCTTGCCTGCGCCGGTTTTGCCCACAAGGCCGATGTTCTCCCCGGGGTTGATCTTGAAGGATACATGCTCCAGCTCATCGAACTCCCCATCCGGGTAGCGGAAGGTCAGATCCCGGAACTCGATGCCGCCCTGCACATTTTCCAGTTCCTTCACGCCAGGGGCATCCTTCACCGTCACCTCCGCGTCCAGAAGCTCGCTGATGCGCTTCAGGGAGGCCTTGCCCCGGGAGGTCATGTCGATGAGCTCGGACACCGCCATGATAGGCCAGATAATGGCGTTGAAATAGCCGATGAACTCCATGAGCTGGCCGGCATTGAAGGTGCCGTGGTACACCAGGTAGCCGCCGTAGCCCAGGATGATGCACATGACACTCTCCACAAAGGAGCCCCCCATGATGCGCATGAGCACGGAGATTTTGGTATAGTCGATGTTGGCGACCTCATTTTCGTCATTGAGCTTCTTGAAGGCCATCAGTTCCCAGGCCTCTTTCACAAAGGCTTTGATGACGGCGATGCCGGAGAAGCTCTCCTGGGAAAAGTCGGAAAGGTTTGAGAAGCATTCCTGCCGGTAGTCCCATTTTTTTGTCATCACCCGGCCCACGATGGAAGCGCTGGCAAAGAGCAGTGCCATGGGAATCAGCGAAAGCGCCGTGAGCAGATGATCCATCTGCCACATTTTTACAATGGACAACGTTCCCAGGATCAGGGCATCAAAGAACTGCATGAAGCCCCAGCCGTAGCATTCCTGAACGGTATCCAGGTCGTTGGTGAACAGGCTCATCAGGTTGCCCACCTTGTTCTGCTGATAGTACTCCCGGCTCAGGAGCTTGGCATGGTCGAACATCTTGTCCCGCAGATTGGTCTCCACCCGGATCGCTGCACCGAAGATGCACACCCGCCACAGGAACCGGCCAAACACGATAGAGACAACCACAACCACCATGGGCATACAGATTTTATCCAGCAGGAACGCCATGTCGAAGGCGTGCTGCACCCCGTCCACCATCACATAACCCTGGTTCATTCCGTTGATAACCATCTGGTACAGCTCCGGAATCTCCAGCTGCAAAAAGTCCACCAGTGCCAGCGCCAAAAGGCCAAGCAGCAGCAGCGGGGCATACTTCAAGTAGTAGCGGTTGATGTGTTTACCAAAAATCATATTCTCCCTCCTCTTCCATAAAAGCGTAGACAAATGACATTATAGCACATATTTTCGTCAATGCAATGGGGTTGGAAGTTTTTTACTTCAACAGGAGGTTTGTCCAATCACCATCGTTGTGTCTTGGGTGAAATCTTTTCGTCCCATCCTTTCCATAATATGATGTTGTGAATAGTTCCACAATACTCTTTTCATTTCGGGAACCCTATAATAAGAATGTGCATTTGGGCGAAGGGTGGTGACTGGTGTGATCGATTTCAGTCCATTGTGGGAGACGATGAAGGAAAAGGAAGCAACACAGTACCAGCTTCTGAAAAACGGCATCGATAACAAGACGCTGGACACGCTGAAAAAGAATAAGAACATCACATTGGTCACATTGGAAAAACTGTGCCGGATTTTAAGCTGCACACCAAACGACATCGTAACGTTCACAGCATAAGCCGCCAGCAGAAAAGCCGGCGGTTATTTTTGTGCTTATGTGCCTACCTGTTTGAATCGGCAAATTGGTGTTTGTCGGACCAGCCAACTGTAGGGGAGGCGAAAAAATGCCCCCGGAACCGTTTCGTTCCGGGGGCATAGAATAATCACAGGGTTTCCACTTTGATGGTGTTGGTGTTGCCGGTTTTGCCGTTGATGGGTCCGCCGGTGAGGACCACCTTGTCCCCCTTTTCCAGGTTCAGTACCTTTTTCGCGCTGGCCAGGGCGTGGTAGAACATCACATCCTGGGAGGTGAATTCCTCCGCCAGCACCGGGGTCACGCCCCAGCTCAGGCTCAGGCGGCGGTAGATGCGCTCATCCGTGGTCATGCCGATGATGTCCACCGGGCAGCGGAACCGGCTGACCATCCGGGCGGTAGTACCGGAGACGGAGCACACCACAATGGCCTTAGCCTCCACGTCGATGGCCATGGAGCAGGTGGCATGGGACACGGCATCCAGGGTGTTGCGGATGCGGAAATCATAGCTGTGGAAGCGTTTCGAATAGCTGGTGTGCTTCTCGGTGAACTCGCAGATATCCGCCATGGTCTTCACCGCCTCCGCCGGGTACTTGCCCGCGGCGGACTCGCCGGAAAGCATCACCGCGCTGCTGCCGTCGTACACGGCGTTGGCCACGTCGGAGATTTCCGCCCGGGTGGGCCGGGGATTCTGGATCATGGATTCCAGCATTTCCGTGGCAGTGATCACCCGCTTGCCCAGCATCCGGCAGGTGGAGGTCAGCCGCTTCTGGATGGCGGGCACCTCCACAAAGGGAATCTCCACACCCAGGTCGCCCCGGGCGATCATGATGCCGTCGGCCACCTCGCAGATGGCTTCCGCGTTGTCCACGCCGGACTGGTTTTCGATCTTGGCAATCAGCTCGATGTTGCCGCCGCCGTTGGCCGCCAGGAAGTGCTTCAGATCCTCGATATCCTTTCTGGTGGACACAAAGGAGGCCGCCACGAAATCCACCTCGTTCTTGATGCCGAACAGCAGGTCCTGCTTATCCTGCTCACTGAGGTAGGGGCCGGTCATCACCTTGTTGGGGAAGCTCATGCTCTTCCGGTTGGACAGCACGCCGCCGGTGAGCACCTTGGTCACCACATTGCTTCCCTCCAGGGCGGTGACCTCGAACACCACCAGACCGTTGTTCACCAGAATCCGGTCCCCCACGGCCAGGTCGTTTACCAAGCCCTTGTAGTTCACGCTGACCTTCGTCTCGTCGCCCTCCACCTCGTCGGTGGTGAAGATGAAGCTGTCCCCTTCCTTCACGTTGACCTTGCCCTTTGCGAAGGTGCGGATGCGGTATTCCGGGCCCTTGGTATCCAGCATGATGGCGATGGGCATGCCCAGCTCCCGGCGGACCTCTTTGATCAAATCAATCTTGGCCTGATGCTCCGGGTAGGTGCCGTGGGAGAAGTTCAGCCGGGCCACGTTCATGCCCGCCTTGCACATCCGGATCAGGGTCTCCTTATTCTCGGAGGAAGGGCCGATGGTGCAGATAATTTTCGTCTTGCGCATATCAAAAAACTCCTTTTTCGGTTTTCATTATCATATCAGAAATTCCGGGGAAAAACAATCCCCTTCCCCGCCCAAATGCACCCGCCGCCGACGCACCGGCGGGCAGTGCCCGGTAACGCTTTTGCACTCCATAACCGATCATTTAACGCACCGTTGTAGGGCGGGGTCTTGACCCCGCCGACCCGGTTTTGGTTTTGGATCGGCACGATGAAGGATATCATTCCTGAAATAATCACCAGAAAATGCCCATAAACCACATTTGATTTCATTCATCAAACCAGGCATATTTCGTTACCTGATCGGCGGAGTCAAGACTCCGCCCTACGAAAGCCAGTAACAGCCCGCTACAGCGGCTTGTTGTTTTTGTTTGTGAAAAGTTCACAATTTTAGCGTTCCATTTTTGACATTGCAAAAAGGATTTGATATTTTACAAATAAACTTGATATACTTGTTCAATGGAATCTGATATACTCGCGCCGTAAATCAAGCAAGCAACCAAACCAAACCCTATGGAGGAAAATGCTATGAAGAAGGTTATGAACATTCTGTTTGCCCGGAACCGCTGGGAGGGAACCCGTCAGGAAGCCCCCAAGACCCGCTGCTACGCCTGCGTCAACGGCATCGTCATTCCCGTTCTGTAAGGCGCTCCCCGGAGCCGTACCGCTGGCGGTACTGTCTGGGTGTCAGGCCGGTGGCTTTCCGGAACACACTGATGAAGTGGCTCTGGGAGCAGAAGGCCAGGTAATTGGCGATATCCGAGCAGCTGTAATCGCTGTATCGGAGCATGCCCTCCGCCGCCTCTACCCGGCGCTTGCGGATATAACCGGAGATCGACTCCCCGGTCTCCTTTTTAAATAGAACGGACAGGTAGCTCTCGTTTAATTCTACGTGCTCTGCCAGGTCCGACACAAGAATCTGCTCATACAGGTGATCGTAGATGTAGTCCATACATGCGCTCACCGGTCTGGAGCAGATTCTTTGTTTTTTTACTGCTGTCATCTCTTCCAGATAGAATTCCAGCATATCCCGGTGCAGGTCAATCACCTGCTGCTCCGTTTCCAGCTTGTCCATCTTCTGGATGTAAAGGTCGCTGATGTTGTAGGCCCGCTCCTCATCCAGACCGCCCTCCATGCAATAGCGGCAGCACAGGGCGATATTGGCCACGAACAGGTATTGATAGTTGCGTAGGGGATCGTCGGACAGGTGGCCCTGTAAATTGGCCCGGAAGGCGCGTACCCCTTCCTCCACCGCCTGGGGATTGGCATCCCGCAGGAGCTCGTATTGCAGCCTGTCCTTATCCTGAGGTATGTGCCGGAACTGGTTCTCCCGGTGGATAAACTCCATGTAAAACAGCTGTTTTTCCTCAATGGACCGCTCCGCCATCAAAGCACCCCCTTATCGGTACCATCATAGCATATCCCCGGGGAAGATACAATCAAAAGGTGAATTGATATTTAGCGCACCATTCCGTAGGGCGGGGTCTTGACCCCGCCGACCCGGTTCCGGTTTCTGGCTGGTACGTCGAATGGCATTATTTCCGAAATAATCGCCGAATAATTTCAAAAAACCGACATTTGATACCATTTATCCAACCTGGCAGGTTTCGTTACCTGATCGGCGGGGTCAAGACCCCGCCCTACGAATGGCGTGCCACATAAATTACAATTTTCTTTGGCAACCCCTCTTGACAAACTGTTATAACTGTATATAATGTGTATATACAGAATGAACGGAGGCGACAACGTGACCGTACTCATTGACAACAAAAGCGGCGTCCCCATTTATGACCAGATCTACTCCCAGATCAAGGCCCAGATTATCAGCGGCGAGCTGCAGGAGAACGAAATGCTCCCCTCCATCCGGGGGCTGGCCAAGGACCTGCGCATCAGCTTCATCACCACCAAGCGGGCCTACGAGGAGCTGGAGCGGGAGGGCTTCATCTACACCGTCCCCGCCAAGGGCTGCTATGTGGCCCAGAAAAACACGGAGCTCCTGCGGGAGGAGAATCTGAAAAAAATTGAAGAACACCTGGAGCAAATCATCCGGCTGGCTGCCACCTGCGGCCTGACCCGGGAGGATATTCTGGAAATGGTAACGATAGAATTGGAGGACCTGGCATGAACGCATTGGAAATTAAAAATCTCACCAAAACCTTCCCGGGCTTTACCCTGGACAATCTGAATCTCACTCTGCCCAGCGGCTGCGTCATGGGCCTGATCGGCGAAAACGGCGCCGGCAAGAGTACCACCATCCGGCTGATTCTGGACATGCTCCACAGCGACAGCGGCACCGTCACCATCCTGGGCCGGGACAACCGGGAGAACATCCGCCTGACCAAAGAGGAGGTGGGCGTGGTGCTGGATGAAGTGGGTCTGCCGGAGTGCCTGAGTACCCGCCAGGTGGGCAAGGTCATGGCGGGCACCTTCCGGAGCTGGAACCAGGGGGAATACGACCGGATTCTAAAGCAATTCAATCTGCCGGAGAATAAGCCCTTCAAAACCTTCTCCCGGGGCATGAAAATGAAGCTGGGCATTGCCATTGCCATGTCCCACAACGCCAAGCTCCTGCTGCTGGACGAACCCACGGGAGGCCTGGACCCAGTGGTGCGGGACGAGGTGGTGGAGATGTTCAGCGATTTCACCCGGGACGAGAGCCACTCCATCCTCATCTCCTCCCACATCGTCAGCGATTTGGAAAAGCTGTGCGACTACATTGCCTTCCTCCACAAAGGAAAGCTCCTGCTGTGCGAGGAGAAAGATCAGCTTCTGGCGGAATATGGAATGCTCCACTGCACCGCCGCCCAGCTGGAGGCCATCGGCCCGGAGGCAATCATCTACCGGAAAAGCTCTCCCTACGGCGTGCAGGTCATTGTCCGCCGCCAGGCGGTACCGGCGGATCTGCCCCTCAGCCCCATCAGCATTGAGGAGCTGTTTGTATTTATGGTGAAGGAGGATAAATGAGATGAAAGGACTTCTGCTCAAGGATTTTTACATGGCGGCCAAATACTGCCGCACCTACATTCTGATTGGCGTGGTGTTCATCGCCGTATCCTTTGCCGGAAGCAACAGTGAGAACATGTTTTTCGTGTTCTATCCCTGTCTGCTCTGCGGCATGATTCCCGTGAATCTGCTGGCCTATGACGAGCGCAGCCGGTGGCTGGAATACAGCGGCACCCTGCCCTACACCAAGGCCCAGATTGTCTCCGGCAAGTATCTCATCGGCATCATCGTCCAGGGGGCCATGCTCCTGGCCGTAGGGCTGTCCCAGGCCGTGCGGATGCACCTGGCGGGCACCTTCCGGTTGGAGGAGTTCGCCCTGTTCATGGCCACGATTTTTGCCATGGCCACCATCACCTCCTCCATCACCCTGCCCTTCATGTTCCGCTGGGGCGTGGAGAAGGGCCGCATCGCCTACTACTGCATGATCGGCTTCGTCTGCGCGGCGGGGTACCTGGGCTCCGTGTTCTTTACCGGCAGCACCCGGCTGGCAGTGAGCCAGGGCGCGCTGATGGCGATTCTCACCCTGACAGGCATCGCCGTCTACGCCACCTCCTGGCTGGCCGCCATCGCCCTGTACCGGAAACGGGAAGTGGCTTAATTCAGAAAAATGTAATTTTGCGTGCGGAACCGACGCACCCCTTGGCTCCCCCTATGGGGGAGCTGGCTGCCCCGCAAGGGGCGCCCCTGAGAGGGCAACACGGCTTGTGAATCTAAGGATGCTGTTGTCTTCCCTGCGGTACCCCCTCAGTCAGCCTGACGGCTGCCAGCTCTCCCAAAGGGAGAGCCAAGGGGCGCTGTCGTATCATCCCGCCAAATTACAATTTATTCCACCGGTGACTTCCCACCGTGAAAAGCCGAAATTCTCCTTGCGTTTCCATCTGAACGGGGCTATAATGAACCCATCCAATAAAGAACGAAAGGGGTTCCCTGTTATGAAGCGTTCCGAGATCAACAAAGCGCTGAAGGAGCTGGAAGCCATGTGCGCCAAGCACTGCTGCTACCTGCCTCCCTTCTGCAATTTCACCCCCGACCAGTGGCAAAATATCGGCCACGAATACGACGAGGTCCGCGACTGTATGCTGGGCTGGGACATCACCGACTACGGCATGGGCGATTTTGACAAGTTCGGCTTCTCCCTGATCACCATCCGCAACGGCAACCGTGCCATGGCGGATAAGTATCCCAAGGTCTACGCCGAGAAGCTGTTGTACCTGAAGGAGGGCCAGTACGCCCCCAACCACTTCCACTGGTTCAAAACCGAGGACATCATCAACCGGGGCGGCGGAAATGTGCTGATCCGGGTGTACAACAGCCTGCCCAATGAAGAGATCGACTACGAATCCGACGTCACCGTCCATACCGACGGCCGCACCTACACCGTCCCCGCCGGCACCCAGATCCGTCTGACCCCCGGCGAAAGCATCCATGTGCAGCAGTACCTGTACCACGACTTCTCCGTGGAGCCCGGCACCGGCCCCGTGCTGCTGGGTGAGGTCAGCCAGTGCAACGATGACAACACCGACAACCGCTTCAACCCTCCCGTAGGCCGCTTCCCCACCATCGAAGAGGACGAGCCCCCCTACCGCCTGCTGTGCAACGAGTACCCCGCAGCAAAATAAGCTCACACATTCCGCACCCGGCTCACCCGCCGGGTGCATTTTTATGGCGCAGATCAGTTCGAAGATAAATTGGAATCTGGCGTACCGGAACCGACGCTCCCCTTGGCTCCCCCTCTGGGGGAGCTGGCTGCCCCGTAAGGGGCAGACTGAGAGGGCTGCATGGTTTTTTCGGGTGCTATTGTCTTATTGCGGTACCCTCTCAGTCAGCCTGTTCGGCTGACAGCTCTCCCAAAGGGAGAGCCAAGGGGTGCTACCGTATCTGCCCGCAAATGACTATTTGTCCGTTTGCGGCGGAATTTGTTTTCTTTCGGTTTAGAAATCCATGGTAATTTATTCCCGAATCACTTGACGAAGGAAAAGAATCCTTTTATTGTATTGAAAAAGGGGGGACGGCTGTGATCAACATTCTGGTAGCCGACGACGACAAGAACACCCGCCTTCTGATGAAGGCGATTCTGGAGGCGGAGCATTATCACGTATTCACCGCCGTGGATGGGCAGGATGCCCTGGCGGTGCTGGACCGGGAGCACATCGACCTGGTGGTGCTGGACATTATGATGCCCAATATGGACGGGTACGAATTCACCGCCACCCTGCGCCAAAACGACAACACCCTGCCCATTTTAATGGTCTCCGCCCGGCAGCAGCCGGAGGACAAGCACCGTGGCTTCCTGGTGGGCACCGACGACTACATCACCAAGCCCATTGACGAGGAGGAAATGCTGCTTCGCATCAAAGCATTGCTCCGCCGGGCCAAAATCGTCAGCGACCGGCGGATCGTCATCGGCGAGGTGGTACTGGACTACGATTCCTTCACCGTCTCCCGCCCGGGACAGGTGCAGGAGCTGCCCCAGAAGGAATTTCTGCTGCTATACAAGCTCCTGTCCTACCCCGGCAAGATTTTCACCCGGATCCAGCTCATGGATGAAATCTGGGGCATGGACTGCGAAACCGGCTGGGAAACCGTGACGGTCCACGTGGGCAGACTGCGCAAGCGCTTCGAGGGCTGGAAGGAATTCAACGTGGAATCCGTCCGGGGTCTGGGCTACAAGGCGGTGAAGAACGAATGAAGCATCCGAAACAGGGGTACTCCCTCACCATTCTGTTCATTCTGCTCACCTTCGGGATTCTGCTTGCCTCCCTGGCAGTGGCCACGGCCCTGAGCTATGTGCTCACCCTTCTGGACATTCTGCCCATCCAGACGGAGGATTTCCCGGAGAGTCTGCAGCTGCTGGTATTTACGTCCGCCGTCAGCCTGATTGTGGGCACGGGACTGTCCATGCTGGCGGTTCGCATCCCCACGAACTCCATCAACTGGCTGATTGATCAGATGAACCGGCTGGCGGACGGAGATTTTAATGCCAGGGTCCATTTCAAAAAGCCCATCAGCATGGTCCCCGCCTTTTTGCAGGTGGAGGAGAGCTTCAACAAAATGGCCCGGGAGCTGGGGGACACGGAGATGCTCCGCCAGGATTTCGTGAACAATTTCTCCCATGAATTCAAAACCCCCATCGTCTCCATTGCGGGATTTGCAAAGCTGCTGCAGCGGGCGAATCTAACCCAGGAGCAGCGCAGCGAGTATATAAGCGCCATTGTGGAGGAGTCCGAGCGGCTTTCCACCATGGCCACCAATGTGCTGAAGCTGACCAAGGTAGAAAACCAGACCATCCTCACCGGGGTGACGGAATATAACCTCTCCGAACAGCTGCGCAGCGCCGCCCTGCTGCTGGAGCACGACTGGACCGCCAAGCACATCGACCTGGACATGGAGTTCCCCGAGGTGAACATCCGGGCCAACGAGGAGCTGTTGAAAGAGGTCTGGATCAACCTGTTGCACAACGCAGTAAAATTCTCCCCGGAGTACGGTCCCCTCCAGGTGCGGATCTTCCGGGAGGAGAATACCGTCCGGGTGACCGTTGCCAACAGCGGCGAGATCCCGGAGGAGGAGCAGCCCCGGATTTTCCGGAAATTCTATCAGGCGGACCGCTCCCATTTTTCCGCCGGCAACGGCCTGGGGCTGGCCATTGCGAAAAAAATCGTGGAGCTGCATCAAGGCACCATCCAGGTGGAAAGCAGGAACGGTGCGGTTGTGTTCACGGTAACGCTTCCATATGAGGAGGAAAAGAAATGAGACGGGCTCTCTTTTTCACGGCCTTCGGATATCTGACGGGCAGCATTCTCTTTGCCCGGCTGTTGGCCGCGCTGACGGGAAAGGAAATCATCGCCCAGAGCAAGGACGAAAACCCCGGCACCGCCAATGCCTTCCAGTATGGCGGCTTCCTGTGCGGTATGGGCACCCTGCTGGGGGACCTTTGCAAGGGCTTTCTCCCGGTGTGGCTGTTCCTGCTGGAGCCGGAAGCGGCTCCTCCCCTGGCCCTGTCCCTGGTGACGGCGGCTCCGGTGCTGGGCCATGCCTTCCCGGTGTTCTACGGCTTCCGGGGCGGCAAGGGCATCGCCGTGACCTTCGGCTGCCTGCTGGGGCTGCTGCCGGTTTGGCCGCCCTTTGCCATTTTCGTCGGGGCGTTCCTGTTCTTCTCCCTGGTGGTGCGGATCACCCCCCACTTCCAGCGGACCATCGCCGCCTACCTGGTGGCTCTTCTGTGCCTTGCCCTCACCCGCCAGCCCCAGGGCATCACCTTGGGCTTTTGCCTCATCGCCTGCATCGTCTGCCTGCGGATGCACCTGAGCAAGGAACCGAGAGAAGCCATGCAGATACAATTGCTTTGACCTTTCCAAATATAAAGACAAATTGTTGTTTGGCGGTGGGTTGAATGGAACCAGGTTTCGATAATTGTCCAGCCAGCGTAGGGCGGGGTCTTGACCCCGCCGACCAGGTAACGAAACCTGCCAGGGAGGAAAAATGGAATCAAATGTCGGTATTATGACATTTCCCAAGCGTTGTTTCGAAAAATGATCCATTCAACGTACCGACCAAAAACCGGAACCGGGTCGGCGGGGTCAAGACCCCGCCC
>JALFGI010000306.1 GCA_022777455.1 Clostridiales bacterium
CTGATCGTGAGCCTGGAGCAGAGCCTGGCTGCCATGCAGGCACTGTAAACCCATATCCATTCTTGCCCCGGTTGGCTGGTTGGTCAACCGGGGCGTTTCCAAAAGAGAGGTGTAAAAATGATCCTTCTGGAAGAATTTGATCCCTGTAAAAACGCGGTGATCGATGCGGATATGTGCGTAAAGAACAAACCGGATCTTTATCCGGAAATCACCATCTCTTGTTTTTCACATCATCTGTTTGAGGCAGTGCTTGCCTTCTTTGAACCGGAAGAAATTGCACGGGTGGGCGGAGCTAACGGAAAACAGCCCATCTATGCCGTCACCTACAAAGGAAAGCATTTTGCCTTCTTTGAATCCAGGGTGGGAGAGCCGGCCTGTATCGGAGATTTTGAGGACATGATTGTCATGGGCATGAGAAAGCTGATTCTGTTCGGCAATTGCGGGGTACTGGATCGTTCCATTGAAGATTGCGGCATCATCATTCCAACCAAAGCCCTGCGGGACGAGGGCAGCAGCTACCACTACGCTCCCCCCGCGGACAGCATTGAAGTCAATCACAAATATCGTGATCTGTTTCATCTGGTCCTGGAGGAACATGGCTATTCTTACGTGGAAGGAACCACCTGGACGACGGATGCGCCTTACCGGGAGACCCGGGAGAAGGTTGCCCGGCGAAAAGCCCAGGGAGCCATTTGTGTGGAGATGGAGTGTGCCGGAATGCAGGCAGCGGCAGATTTTCGGAATGTGGACTTTTTCCAGTTCTTGTATGCCGGAGATAATCTGGACCAAGCCACCTGGGATCCCCGCAGCCTGTCCGGGAAAACCCGCCTGGATGACAAAGGGAAAATCGCCCTGCTGGCCTTTGAGCTGGGCGTGAAGATACTGGAAGCGGAAGGGAAATAAGGACATTAACAGGGCAGAGGAGAAACGCTTGTTTTCCTCTGCCCTGTTTTTATGCACTTGATTCCGACTGTATTTGCAGAGCCCAGGGGTTATACTGCATTCATGAGTTTTCAAAGGAGGATTTCAATATGCACTTTACCAGTTTTCTGGAAAACGGAAAATTAACCATTGCCCTCACCGGCGAGATTGACCATCACTGTGCCAAAGCTTATATCCAGATCATCAATGCCAAAATAGAAGCCTATATGCCGGAAGTTTGTGTGCTGGATTTCCGGGATGTGACCTTTGTGGATTCTTCCGGCATTGCAGTGGTGATCAACGCGCTGCGCAATATGTCCCAGATTGAGGGAAAGCTGCTTCTGTCCGGAATTTCCCCCCAGCCCATGCGGGTGTTCCGTGCCTCGGGGATCGATAAGCTGGTGGAAATCAGGGAGGCGGTATCATGAAATTCGACAATTACATGATTCTGGAATTTCCCAGCCGTTCCACCAATGAAGCCTTTGCCCGCAGCGCCGTGGCCTGTTTTGCCGCCCAGATGGACCCCACCCTGGAGGAACTGGGGGACATCCGCACCGCCGTTTCCGAGGCGGTGACCAACTGCATTGTACATGCCTATCCCAATGAAATCGGCAGCATCACCCTCCGTTGCCGCATCCTCAAGGACAATGTACTGGATATTGTCATCAAGGACAAGGGAATTGGGATTTCGGACGTGGAGCAGGCCAGACGGCCTTCTTTTACCACCGGCGGAGCGGAAAGAAGCGGCATGGGCTTTACCATCATGGAGAGCTTTATGACCAGCTTTGAGGTGAGTTCCGCTCCCGGCAAGGGTACCGCCGTCCATATGCGCCGAAAGCTGCAGCGCCGGAAATGAGCAGAACGGAAGAGCTGATTCGTCTGGCCCAGAAGGGAGACCGGGGGGCCTGCGAGCAGCTGATCAACGAGAATTCCGGCCTGATCTGGTCGGTGGCCCGGCGGTTTATCGGCAGAGGCGCGGAAACCGATGATCTCTATCAGCTGGGCTGCCTGGGTTTCCTGAAGGCAGTGGAGGGGTTTGACCTGGAATTCGGGACCCAGTTTTCCACCTACGCGGTTCCGAAAATCTCCGGGGAGATTCGCCGCTTCCTCCGGGATGACGGCACCTTAAAGGTTTCCCGAAGCCTGAAGGAGCAGGCTGCCTCCATCAGAAGTGTCCGCAGCAAGCTGACCACGCTGCTGGGCAGAGAGCCCACCATCCAGGAATTATCGGACCAGACGGGCTTTTCCCCGGAGGAAATCGCCATGGCGGAAACCGCTACCGCCGCCACGGAATCCATTCACCAGGAGACAGGGGAGGACGGATTCTGCCTGGAAAATGTGCTCACCGATACGGAATCGGAAGAGCAGATGGTGGAGAAAATCGCCCTTCGCCAGGCGGTGGAGAAGCTGCCGGAACGGGAGCGGCTGGTGATCCAGCTGCGCTACTACCACAGCCTGACCCAGCAGCGGGTGGCAAAGGTGATGAACGTCAGTCAGGTGCAGGTGTCACGGATAGAGAAAAAAGCCCTGGAGAAAATCCGGGAATTCATGCGATAGTACCTCTTTACCTTTTGCTCAGAATGAAGTAAAATAGGTGCATCTTTAGGATGGATGGGTGTATCTATGACAGAACAATTGGAAGCACGATTCTTGGCCGCAAGGCAGAAATATATCGCATCTCAGTTTCAGCAGCTCAATGAGATGCAGCGCAGTGCCGTTTTGACCACCGAGGGGCCCTTGCTCCTGCTGGCCGGTGCCGGAAGCGGCAAAACCACAGTACTGATCAACCGGATCGCCAACCTGATGCGTTACGGCCGGGGCAGCGACTGCAGTGAAATCCCTGTGGATTTGACGGAGGAAGATGTGGCATTCCTGGAAGGTGTGGATGAAAATTCCCCTGAGGAGGATTGCTGTCTGGCTGACCGCCTGTGCGCCGTTGACCCGGCGGTGCCCTGGAGCATTATTGCCATCACCTTTACCAATAAGGCAGCCAATGAGATCAAGGACCGGCTCTCCGCCCTGCTTGGCCCCAGTGCCCAGGATATTTGGGCCATGACCTTCCACTCTGCCTGCTGTCGGATTCTCCGCCGGGACATCGAGGCTATGGGCTATACCCGCAGCTTTACCATCTATGATACCGCGGACTCCGAGCGGGTGATGAAGGGCATTCTGAAGGACCTGGACATGGACGAAAAAACCTTCCCCCCGAAGTATGTCCTGGGTGCCATCAGCCGCCAAAAGGACCGGATGATCTCCGCCGGAGAGATGCTTCAGTCCGCCGAGAATTCCGGCGATATCCGGGCCAAATACATTGCCCGGGCCTATGAAAAGTACCAGACCCAGCTGAAGGAAAACAATGCCCTGGATTTTGATGACATTATCTATGTCACCGTTCAGCTTTTGCAGCAAAACGAGGAGATCCGCCGGTATTACCAAAAGAAATTCCGCTATGTTCTGGTGGATGAGTACCAGGATACCAACCACATGCAGTACCTGCTCACTTCCTTGCTGGCGGGGGGATATGAGAACATCTGCGTGGTGGGTGACGACGACCAGAGCATCTACCGCTTCCGGGGCGCTTCCATTGAAAATATCCTCAGCTTTGAAAAGCAGTACCGGGGCTGCCGCACCATCCGCCTGGAGCAGAACTACCGTTCCACCCAGTCCATTCTGAATGCGGCCAATGCGGTGATTTCCCATAATATCGGACGCAAGGGGAAAAAACTCTGGACGGCCAACGGCTCCGGCGATCCCATTACCGTCTACGAAGCCTCGGATGAGGGCACCGAGGCCAACTATGTGGCCGGTCAGATTCTGGCAGCCACCCGGGGCAGCGGCATGAAGGATTTTGCCATCCTCTACCGTACCAACGCCCAGTCCAATGCTTTGGAATATGCCATGAAACGCAATGGCATTCCCTATCGTGTCATTGGCGGTACCCGGTTCTTTGATCGGGCGGAAATCAAGGATATGCTCTCCTATCTGTGCGTCATCAACAACCGGGCGGACTCTCTGCGCCTGCGCCGCATCATCAACAACCCGCCCAGAGGTCTGGGCGCCAAAGCCATGGAAATGGCGGAGCGACTGGCAGAGGCGGAGAACAAGCCCCTGTACGCCGTGATATCCGATCCTTATTCCTATGCGCCTCTGGAAAAGACTGCCATGAAGTTTTTGCAGTTCTCCGCCATGATCGAAGAGCTGGCAAAGCTTTTGGAGGATGGAATGAGCCTGCCGGAATTCTACGACGAGGTGGTAAGCCGCACCGGCTACGCCGATATGCTCACCTCCAAGGATACGGAGGAAAACAAAACCAGGCTGGAAAACGTTCACGAATTGAAGTCCAGCATCCACTCCTATATGGAGAATACGGAGCAGCCCACCCTGGCGGGCTTCCTGGAGGAAATCGCGCTGTATACGGACATTGAGCAGTATAATGAATCCGACGATGCGGTGGTGATGATGACCATGCACTCCGCCAAGGGCCTGGAATTTCCCA
>JALFGI010000323.1 GCA_022777455.1 Clostridiales bacterium
GCCCGGTGCGCCATTGTCCGCGGGCACTGCCCGACAAATTACACTTTTCATTTCCCGGACAAAGTAAGGGGTTGGCCCGGAGGCCAACCCCTTTTGGTTGGGTATTTGCTTAGCCAACGTTGGTGTCGCCGGCTTCGGTAGGAGTGGTAGCGGTGGTGTCAGAGCCGCCGGGGATGGGAGCAGCTGCAGAATCCAGGACGACATACTGCATGTTGATCCAGCCCAGATCGGTGCGGCCCCAGGTCTCGGTGCCAACCGTGGTGGTATCATGGATGGCAACCCGGGAGGAAACCATGACCTTGGCCATCAGGGCGCCGTTGGAGCTGGCACTGCCCCGGACATTCGCGGTGAAGCCCACGCCGCCGATGGTGCCCATGTTGCCGGAACCGGAAGCGCCGATGCCGGTGATGGTCAGGTAGCTGGTGCAGACCCAGCCGTTGTCGGTACGGCCCCAGCTCATGCCGCCATCCAACTTGTTTTCATAGATGACGATGCTGTAGCCCTTCTTCACGTTGCCCACTTCTTCATAGCCCAGGCCGCTGCCGCTGCGGATCTTGATGTCCTGGTTGGCGTAGCCCACGGCGATGGCGCCGGCGGGAACGCTGGTCATGATGGTTGCGGTGCCGGAGCCGCCGTTCAGAGCGTTGCCGCCGGAGGGGATGTTGATCAAGGTGCCCAGCTTCACATAGTCCATGCAAACCCAGCCCTGATCGATGCGGGCCCACTGCTTGCCCAGCACGGTAGTCTGCTCGTAAATCTTCACGTTGGTGCCGTTGCCCAGAGTGGTGACCAGAGGCTTATCCACACCCGCGCCGGCGCGCACATTCACGGTGGAAGCGCAGGAGATGTAAGCCTCGGTAGCCTCCACGGTGGGGGTGGTGGGCTCGGTGGCGCCGGTGCCGGAGTTGGAGCCGGAGCCGGTATTGATGCCGGAGCCGGTGGAGCCGGGGGTCAGGCTGACGTGCATCTGATCCAGCTCGTCGCAGATCAGGATCCAGCCGGTGGTATTGTCGCAGGCAACCTCGCCGTACAGGCGGCCGCCGGAGACATAGTAGCTCAGGATGGTGGCCTTCTCACCTCTGTACAGAGTGTACAGGGTCTTGCTCAGAGTCAGGTCATCGTAGATGGGTGCGCTGGAATCGGTGATGGAGGCGATGGAGGAGTACATGGTCAGGCAGTCCATGTCGATCCAGCCGTCCTTGTCGCCCAGCTCCACCAGCCACATGGCCTTGCCGGAAGTTCTGGTCATGGACAGGTCGATCAGGCTCACTTCGGTGCCCTTGGGCAGGTTGGTCACCTGGCCATCCACGTTGACGGTAGCGTTGACGCTATTGATCTTACCCTTGGCAATGACGGGCAGGTTGCTGGTGTCCACTCCGGTATCGATGCCCGGGGTGTTGAGTGTCACGTTGGACAGGTCAATCCAGCCGCTGTAGCCGGCCACGTCGATCATGCCCCAAACGGTGGTGCCGTCGAAGTACACGGAGTAGACCTCAATGGCCTTGCCGTTCACCCGCAGCACCTGGACAGCGCTGGAGGTATCGGCATTGTTGTACACACGCAGCTCGTCCACGGCCACGGCGCCCTTCAGACCGGAGAAGTCCACAAAGGGAGCGTTGATCTTGACCCAGCCCACGATCTTATTGAACTGGACCTTGCCCCAGGTGATGCCGCCCACGTTTTTCCAGTTCAGGACAGTGATCTGGGAATCGCTGTTCAGCTTCAGCAGCTCACGGCTGCCCTCGATGGCTTCCTCGTAGATGGACAGGCCCGCAGGTGCCTTACCGGTGATTACCACAGAGGAGACAACCACAGGATTGCTGGGATCTTCCACGGCGGCATTGCCGGTGGGAACCACCTTGCCATCGTCCAGCGTCACATAGAACACATTGGAGGTATCGTCATCCAGGTAGCCCTCGCCCAGATCCACGACACCGTGGTTGATCTCATTGGCATCGGGCACCAGGGAACGGCCGGTGATGGTGAAGCGGTGGCCCGCAGCGATCATTTCATCGGTCATACGAACCAGGCTGTAAGCGGACACCGCAGTCTTGACGGTCATGGCCACGGGATCCAGCTGCACATTGTCCATGTCGATCCAGCCGGAGACGGAGCCCACGGTAACCTTACCGAAGGTCTTGCCGGTGGAGGGCTGATAGTTCCGGGCCAGGACATTCACGCCGGAACCGGCAGGCAGGGTATACAGAGACAGCGTGGAGGTAACGTTGCCGTTCTCATCCTCGTACACAGGAGTGTCGGCACTCAGGTAACCGGTGAGGTAGCCCGCGCCACTGTAGGTGGTGACGCCGGTGGGCAGGGTATTGCCCTTGAACATGGTCACGTCGCTGAGCTTGATCCAGCCGGTGTAGGTGACACCGGACACGGTGGCAGTGATCTTGCCCCACAGAGCGCCGTCGGAAATCTTCCAGTTGGCATTGTCGGCGGCGGCGGGAATGGTGATGTAGGTGCCGTTCACCAGGGAAGCATAGAACTTGCTGCGGGTGCTGGGCTCCTCGTAGACATCCGCCTTGGAGGCGGTGACCTTGGCGTTGAAGTCGCTGACGGACACGTCCTTCATGTTCACCCAGCCGGACGTGCTGCCCACAGCAACCTTACCGTACAGGTTCTCGCCGGTCTGGGTCCAGGCCAGGATGTTGACGGAAGCGCCGCTGCTCAGCGTCATGAGGGTCTTGGCATGGGCGGAAGCGGTTTCCAGCAGAGCGGTGGAAACGGTGGTATAGGCAGGGTAGCCCTGGAAAGAGGTGACCACATTGTTCTTGTCATCCTCATTGCCGGTGGTGGTATCGGGCTGCTTGAATTCGGAATCCAGCTGGACGTAGTCCATGCACACCCAGCCCCGGTCGATATGGCCCCACTTATAGCCATTGACGGTGGTGATTTCGGTGACATAGACCCGGGTGCCCACACCGGCCACACCTACCAGGGCGTTGCTGGTGCCGGCGGCGGCGCGGATATTCACGCCGCTGGAGCAGTTGACAACGGTGCCGCCCACGCTGTAGACGGAGCTGCCGCCGGCGCTGCTGCTGCCGATGGGTGTCACGTAGCTCAGGTTGATCCAGCCCTGGTCAATCAGGCCCCAGGTGGCGCCGTTCACGGTTTCCTTGCGCAGGATGACCACGGAGGTGCCGGGTGCCAGGGTGGCAATCTTGGAATAGGTGGTGCCGGGTCCGGAGCGGACATTCAGGCTGACAGAGCTGCTGACCACGGCGGAGGAGCCGGTGGAGATATTGCTGCCGGAATTCACGGCGCTCTGCTGCAGCGTCACATACTGCATGCAGATCCAGCCCTGGTCGATGCGGCCCCAGGCCACGCCGTTGACGGTGGTCTGCTCATAAACGGTAATGGAAGTACCATTTGCCAGAGTGGTGGCCAGATTGTTGCCCACACCGGCGGCAACACGGACATTCACGTTGGCAGCGCCGGAAACGGTGCCGGGGGTACCGGAAACGGGGCTGGTGGAGCCGCCGGAGGAGGTTCCGTAATAGTTGGTGTAGGCCAGGAAGATCCAGCCTTCGGAGCAGTAGCCCCACTTGCCGTCATCGGACAGCATGGCAATGGTGCGGGTTTCGCCCATTTTGGCAGTGCCCACCTTTGCGGCGGTGACACTGGGCTCCTTACGGATATTCACATAGTCATCGGTGATGGTGACGGTCACGGGAGAAATGGTCACAGGCACATCACCCAGGTCGCTGCACAGCTTGACCCAGCCGCCGGTGGACAGCTGCAGCCACTTCTGGCCGCCCAGGCTGGTCTCGGCAACCACGGTGATCACGCTGTCCCGCTTCAGGACGTCGATCTGCACGGGATCGTTGGGTGCTTTGTAGATAGCCACTTCCTGATTGTCGGCAACGCCGTTGGCCTCATAGATGACGTAAGCAGGCAGGGTGTAGCTGGCGAACACCTTCTCGTCCGTGGGCTTCTGCCAGTGGGCGGCGAGCACGGAGCCCTTGGTAGCGGCGCCCACGCCGGTGATCATGGCGTTGCCGGTGTACCAGCCCAGGAACTTCACGGTGCCACCAACGGGACTGTAGTTGGGTTCGGGTACGTTGATCTTGGTCACGGAGGTGCCCACAAAGGCCTGGACCATCTTCCGCGCGCCGTTGGGGAAGGTAGCGTTCTCACCGGCGTCGAACACGGTGTAGCCCAGAGAGCCCGTATCGGTGGCGCTGTAGCTGCCGTAGAGATACAGATTTGCCATGGCCAGGCGGTGATTCAGCACGGACCGGTTGGCGGCGTCGTCGGTGAAACCGGTAACGTCATAGTCAAAGGTAACCATGGCGTCCACGAAAGCGGAGCCGATGGTGCTGTTGTTGATGGCGCTGACCAGGGTGGAGCTATTCAGCCAATTGCTGTATCCTTCCACGTAGGACAGCCACACCAGGGCGTCCATCCGCTTCTGCACCAGGGTAGCGGTAATCTTACCGGAAGCGTTAATCTTTCCGATAATCTCATCCAGCTTTTCCCGCAGGAGCTGGTCGGCGTTGGCCTCGGTGATGGTGGCACCCGCCACGCTGGGAGTGCCATAGCCGATCCGATAGTCGTTCTCGGCCACTTTATAGGCATTCTTATGGAAGCCCATATACTCTTTGATTACCCGGATACCAGCCTCACTGACGGTGATGCTGGCTGCCGAAGCACGGATGGCGGTGACCGGGATCAGGCCAACGAGCATCACGAGCGCGAGCAACAGGCAAGCAATTCTCTTTTTCATAGAAACCTACTCCTTTACTCAATTGTAAGTTACTGGTATTATAACAGCATTGGTTACAAAATGCAACCCCTAAATTCCAATTTATTTACATTTTGTAATTTTTATTTTTCTATAATGAAAGCTCCACATTTTGTAATCAAATGGGAGCTTTCATCGTGTTATACTATGAACTTAGCGGTTTTTCCGCTGCGGCATGCTGTTACTGCCAGATCACGCCGGAGTTGGAGCCGGAGCCGGTGAGCTGAATGTACTGCATGCACACCCAGCCGTTGGCGATGCGGCCCCAGGAAACGCCGTTCACGCTGGTCAACTCATAAATAACCACCGTGGTGCCGGGAGCCAGGCGTCCCACAATGGCGCTGCCGGTGCCGGCGGCGGCCCGGATGTTCAGCTGGGTGCAGTTCACCACCTTGCCGGTGTAGCCGGTGGAAGGAATGGTGGTGCCGCTGTTATTGCTGCCGTTCATGCGGATGTAGGTCATGCACACCCACCGGTTGGTGCCGATGCGGCCCCACTGCTGGCTGCCGGAGGTAACGACCTCATAGATGGTGACCTGGGAGCCGGGGGTCAGGAAGCCCACCTTGGTGTAGTTCGCGCCAGCGCCGGAGCGGACATTCAGGTTGGTGGAGCTGATGACGGTGCCGATGCCGGTGGTGGCGGAGGGCGTGCTGGGGGTGCTGGGAGTGGTATTGGAGTTCAGGGTGACATAAGCGAGGCAGATCCACTGATTGGTGCCGATGCGGCCCCACTCCATGCCGTTCACGGTGACCTTCTCGTAGATGTATACGGTGGTGCCGCCGGTGATGGTGCCCACCTTGGTGTAGGCGGTGCCTGCGCCGGTGCGGACATTCAGGTTGGTGTTGGCCTTGACCACGCCGGTGGCGATAGCGGTGCCGTTGTTGCTGCTGCCGCCATTATTGGTGTTCAGAGAGATGTAGTTCATGCAGACCCAGCCCTCGTTGGCCTCGCCCACATTGATCTTGGCCCACAGGGTGTTGCCCACGGTGTACTGGCCGTAGATCTTCACCTGGTCACCCTTCTTCAGCGCGCCCACGATGGGGTTGCCCACGCCGGCGGCGGCACGAACATTCAGGCCGGTGGCGGTGACGGTGCCGATCTGGTAGGTGGTCGTGGTGTTGTTGCCGGTGCCCTCCCAGATCACGCCGCCGTTACCGGTATTGCCGGTATTGCCGGTATTGCCGGTGCTGGTGGAATCCAGCTTCACATAGTTCAGGCTGATCCAGCGGCTGTCGCCGATGCGGCCCCAGAAGGAACCGTTCACGCTGACGGTCTCGTAGATGCTGACCCGCTGGCCGTTGTAAGCGGAGCCCACCACGGGGTAATTGGTGCCTGCGCCGGCACGGACATTCACGCCGGTGTTGCACACCACGGTGCCGCTGTTGACCGCGGTGGAAGTGGTGCCGCCGGTGGTGCCGCCGGTGGAGGTGCCGCCGCCGACATAGTTGGTGTTGGACAGCTCGATCCAGCCGTCAATGCAGCGGCCCCAGGCCACGCCATTCACCTGGGCGGTCTCCACGATCACCAGCTGGGTGCCGGCGGAGACGGTGCCGGTCTGGGTGTAGTTGCTGCCTGCGCCGTTGCGCAGATAGGAGTAGGCGCTGGTAACGGACACGGGAACGCCGTACTGGGCGTACAGGGTCCGGCCTGCGGTGGAAGCATTCAGGTACTTCACGCCGGTGCCGCCGGTGGGAGAGGTGAACCAGCCGCCGAAGCTGTAGCCGGACTTGGTGGGATTGGCAGCCAGGATGTTCACATTGGAACCGGACAGGTAGGCCTGCATCTTATCCTCGCCGCCGGAGCCGGCAGTGCCGCCGTTGGGGTCAAGGATGACGTATGTATAGGCGGAGGGAGCGGACTTGGAGTAGACGCCGTTGAGGTACAGGTTTGCCTCCGCCAGGCGGCGGTTGAGCAGGGTGGCGTCGGGGGTGGAATTCACATTTGCCCACAGAGAGATGGCAAACAGGAACTCGTTGACGCTGGCGTTCTTCACAACGGCTTCATAGAAGCGGCCGCCCTGGGTGGTCCATTCGGTGCCGCAGTTGAAGCTGAAGGAAACCAGCGCGTCATGCTGGTGCTGCATCAGGTACAGATTGTTGTTCGCCGTGAACTGGTTGATTGCCTGGTTGATGGTGTTCAGGCGAGCGCGCAGGGCCAGGTCGGCCTCTGCCTCAGTGATGGTCTGGCCGGCATAACCGGTGGTACCGTAGCCGATGGTCCACTGGTTCACGTCCCAATAGGCGACGGAGCTGAACCCCTCGAACTGCTTGATCAGACTGACTGCATTCTCACTGTAATTCAGGCTGGAAGCAGCCTGGGCGTGGATGGCCCCCAGGGGGAGCAGGCTGATGACGAGCACCAAAGCCATGATCATGCAAGCGAATTTTCTCTTCATAACGACTTGCTCCTTTATGTATGAGTTTTGATGGCACCATTATAGCAGGGTCTGTGACAAAATGCAACAGGTAAATTACATTTTGTTACTATTTATTTCTTAAATTTTTCTTGCAATGACATTGCCCTCCCCCGGTTGGTATACTCGAACATCATATACGGGCAGAAAAACGTCCCTAACCTGCCCGGTTGAATGGTAAAACCCGGGGCCATACCGCAGGAAACGGCACAGGCCGTTCCCTACGAAAAACTATTGACTGATACGGATTCGCCCGGGCTGGTTTATAATCGTGGGCTGGTACACGGGAGGCAAATGCCTTCTATACAGTGGGAAAAAATGGGCTTCTTAAAGAATTCTTCAATGGTTTTGGAATAAAACCCCTTTACCCTGGGGGAAAATCATGGTAGAATAACCGAATAGCGACAGAATAATTCGGGAGTGAGATCGAAATGAAATTATCCGATAAGGCCGGCTGGAAGTGGGGCTGGAAAAACCACGCGCTGGCGTTTTTGATTCCTTTCGGCGGGATGCTGATGGTGATGCTCATCAACGGCTATCATCCCTTCGGCGAGAGGGCCATGCTGTATTCCGACTGCTACCACCAGTATTACCCCTTCTTCGTAGCCTTCCGCAAGGCTCTGCTCAGCGGCGAGAGCTTGCTCTACAGCTGGGATGTGGGTATGGGCGTGGATTATCTGGGGATGATCGCTTATTACCTGGGCAGCCCCCTGAACCTGTTAAGTGTGCTGGTGCCGGAGAGCCAGATGCTGAACTTTTTCTCCCTGCTCATGCCCATCAAGCTGGGCCTGGCGGGACTGTTCTTCAGCATTTTCCTGAAGAAAATCTTCGACCGGGACGATTTTTCCATCGCCCTCTTCGGCGGCTTCTACGGCCTGTGTGCCTGGGCCCTGGGCTACCAGTGGAATGTGATGTGGCTGGATACCTTCGCCCTGCTGCCCCTGGTGATGCTGGGCATGGTGAGCCTGCTGCGGGATAAAAAATTCATCCTGTATACCATTACCCTGGCCCTTTCCGTGATCTCCAACTATTATATTGGACTGTTTACCTGTTTCTTTGTGTTCCTCAGCTTTTTCTGCTATGAGATCTGCTGCCCCCGGGGGTGGAAGCGGTTCTTCGGGGACTTCTTCCGCATCGGCGTGTTCTCCGTGCTGGCCATCGGCATGACCACCATGCTGTCACTGACCTCCCTGGCCGCCCTGCAGACCACCCAGTCCAGTGTGAACAAATTCCCCACCTCCTTCCGGCTGAACATCGCCTCCAGCCATGATTTCAAGGGACTGCTGGAGGGCATGCGCCTGGTGGCGGGCAACATGGGCGGCGGCATCGAGCCCTCCTTCAAGGAAGGCCTGCCCAATCTGTACTGCGGGATTCTCTCCATCCTGCTGGGCTTCCTGTTCTTCATGTCCGGCCAGGTGAAGCTGCGGGAGAAGCTGTGCTGCGGCTTTTTGCTGCTGTTTTTCAACATGAGCTTTGTCATCCGTCAGCTGGACTATATCTGGCACGGCTTCCATTTCACCAACATGATTCCCTACCGGTTCAGCTTCCTGTACAGCTTTGTGCTGCTATTCATGGCCTACCGGGCCTGGACGGTGCGGCGGAAATTTGACCCATTGCAGATTCTCACCGCCGGGCTGCTCACCGCTGCCGTGCTGTGCTGCTGCCGGGATGTGCTGGACAAGCAGTCCATCAAGCTGCTGGGCACCAAGGTGGATGTGCCGGTTTATATTATTTATAATGTATCCTTCTTCGCGGTGTATCTGGTGGTGCTCCTGCTGGGCAGCCGGAAGCCAAAGCTGCGGGAGGAGACCCCCGATGAGATTCTTCGTGTCCGCAGGCTGGTACGCAGCCGCCGGAGAATCAGCCGCCGTGCTCTGTGCACCGTAATGGCCCTGGAGTTGGCTGCCACCCTGACGGCCTTCGGCTACTATTTCCCCAGCACCGGCGTGTCGGATTATCCCCGGGGAAATGAGCAGGCTGCCTCCATGATCCGCTATATGTACGAGCGGGAGAAGGACACCCTCTTCTTCCGGGCGGAGACCACCCATTCCCAGACCTTGAACGACGGCGCCCTGAACGGCTACTCCGGCATCTCCACCTTCACCAGCTCCGCCAATGTGCACGTCACCGAGTTCATGCGCGCCCTGGGCTACGGCGCCAAGAACACCTACAACCGCTACTGCTTCGAGGAAAGTTCCCCGGTGGCCAACCTGTTCCTGAATCTGAAATATATGCTGGAGCGGGACGGGCGGAACCGGAGCAGCAGCTGCTTTGAAGAGGTGCACCACTACGGCACCGTGTACCTGTACCGCAACACCGCCTATCTGCCCCTGGGCTTTTTGACGGAGGCCCAGCTGGCCCAGGTGAATTTCCTGGACAGCGACGGCACCTTCCGGTTCCAGAATGAGCTGTTCCGGGCGGCCACAGGCTTGCTGGGAGACGTGTGGCACACCATCCCCCCGGAATACACGGATATCTACGGCAGCGGCACCCAGGTCACCGACCAGCGTGACAGCGGCTTCTGCAGCTACAGCGATTCCGCCGTCAACTCCAATGTGATTTATTCCTATGTGGCGGACCGGGACGGCTTTGCCTGCGTCCACCTGGACCTTCCGAAGCGAAATGATTTCTATGTCAGCGTCAACGGCAACGAGCAGTACCGGGAGACCATCAGCCTGCCCCAGATGCTGGCCATCGGCGATGTCCACGCCGGCGACGTCATCGACATCCGCATCGTCTGCAAGGAAGGGGAGAGCGGCTCCGCCACGGTGAATGTGGCCATTATGGACGACGCTCTGTTCCGCCTGGGCTATGAGCTCCTCAGCAGCTCCACCATGAATCTCACCAGTTTCTCCAATACCCTGGTGGAGGGCACCATCAACTGCAACCGGGACGGCCTGCTGTATACCTCCATCCCCCAGAACGGCAACTGGCACGCCGAGGTGGACGGCCAGGAGCAGGAGATTACCCTGGTGGGCGACTGCATGATCGGCCTGGAGCTGACCCAGGGCGCCCACACCCTGCGGTTTGTCTACCGCAACGATGCCTTCCGACTGAGCTGTATAATCACGGGCGTAAGCGCCGGAATCTTCCTGCTGCTGGTGATTGTGTTCTACCGGCCGAAAAAGAGACGTCCGGAGCCGGTGGAACCGGAACCGGTTGCCATGGAACCCGAGGAAACGGACCATCCGGAAAACGAGATGCCCCCGCTGCTTCCCCAGGAGGCAGCGCTGACGGAGGCAGAGGAGCCCTTCGTCCTGGAAGAACTGACCCGGGACAGCGCTCCCACGGAAGCCCCCCAAAAGGAGGAGCCGCCTGAGGCAGAACCCGCCGGGGAGGAATCCCGGGAAGCGCCGCCCGCCGAAACGCCTGAGGCACCTTCCGAACCCGAAGCCCCCAGGGAAGGGGAACCGTCTGAACCGGAGAAAGGCGAATAAAGAACAGTTCACCCCTGCCCACGCCCGGGCAGGGGTGATTTCCGTATCGGGACTTTTCTGGAAATTGTAGTTTGCGGGCAGATACAGCAGCGCCTCTTGGCTCTCCCTTTGGGAGAGCTGGCAGCCGTCAGGCTGACTGAGAGGGTACCGCAGTAAGGAAATGGTAACCAAAATCCATGTGTTGCCCTCTCAGGGGCGCCCCTTTCGGGGCAGCCAGCTCCCCCATAGGAGGAGCCAAGGGGTGCAGCAATTCCGGTTCGATCAATTACAATTTACCGTTATGCGAAACAAAATCGGTACGCACCAAAGCGGGATTGGCACAAATACAATATCGTAAACGTCACTTCACGATGGTGCCGCCGCCGATGACAGTGTCGCCCCGGTACAGCACCACCGCCTGGCCGGGGGAAATGGCCCGCTGGGGCTCGTCAAACACCACCCGGGCCAGGCCGTTTTCCTCCGGATAGACGGTGGCGGGCTGGTCAAACTGGCTGTGGCGGATTTTGGCGGTGACGGCCATGGGCTCCTTCAGCTCCTCAAAGGGGAAGAACACCCAGTCCTTTGCCCACAGCTCCCGGGAGAACAGGGCTTCGTTGGGGCCGACGGTAACGGTGCCCGCCGCCATGTCCTTGCCGGTGACGTACGCCGGCTCTCCCAGGGAAATGCCAAGCCCTTTTCGCTGGCCGATGGTGTAGCATACCGTGCCCCGGTGCCGCCCCACGATTTGGCCCTGCTGGTTCAGGAAATCCCCGGGTTCCAGGGGCTTTCCGGTGTATTCCGTGAGGAAGGCGGTGTAATCTCCCCCGGGGACGAAGCAGATGTCCTGGCTGTCGTGCTTGCGGGCGTTGACAAAGCCGTGGGCTTCGGCAATCCGGCGCACCTCCTCCTTGGTCAGCCCCCCCAGAGGGAACTGAATCCGGGACAGCTGCTCCTGGGTCAGGCAGGCGAGAAAATAGGTCTGATCCTTGGCCCGGTCTGCCGCCCGCTTCAGCAGGTACCGTCCGCTGTACGGGTCCCGCTCCACCCGGGCATAGTGGCCGGATACCACGGTGTCGCAGCCCAATTCCTCAGCCCGCTGCAAAAGCTTTCCGAATTTCAGGTAGCGGTTGCAGTCGATGCAGGGGTTGGGGGTGCCGCCTTCATAATAGGTATCCACAAATTTGTCCATGACCTGCCGCCGGAATTCCTCTGTAAAATTGAAAACATAGTGCCGGATTCCCAGCCGGTGGGCCACTGCCCGGGCGTCCTCCACGTCATCCAGGGAGCAGCAGGTTTTGCTGCCCTCGGGGGAGACAGAATCGCCGCCATACAGCCGCATGGTGGCCCCGATGCACGCAAAGCCTTTTTCCAGCATCAGCAGCGCTGCCACGGAGCTGTCCACCCCGCCGCTCATTCCGATTAACGCTTTCATGGGAATACCTCCTCCTTGTAGGGGAGGATATCATCCTCCCACCAGGTGAAAAATTGAGTGTTTCGTTGAATAGGACCATGTCCCGATCATTGCCCGGCCACCGTGGGGGGACACAAATGTCTCCCCTGCAGTGGATCCGGCATGATTTACCGTTCTGCAGCTTTCTCTGTATGCCCTTGAATTTTATCAAGGCTGTCCTGTTTGATCTGCTCCCGAAGGGCAGTAAGCCAGGGGCTGAACTGCACCCGGTCGAAGGCGTAGGTCAGCTGCAGGTCATACTCATTGGGCTCCCAGGAGGCAATGTCCGACTCATTGTGGGAGATCAGGGCTTCCAGGCCGTCCAGGGCTTTGTACAGCCTGGCTTCCACCGTTACCCTTTCCTCCATTTCCCGGTAGAGGGCTTCCATCTCCCCTTTCACCGGCTCCGGCAGGGAGGCTACCCAAGCATTCAGCAGCTGCTCTTCCCTGCCCTCGTCGGCCTGGGTTTTCAGGAACACAGGAATGTCCCCGGTGAAGCACTCTCCCAGGTCGTGGATCAGGCACATGCGAATCACCTTGTCCATATCCACCTCCGGGAATTCCCCCTTCATCCACCAGGCCATCAGGGCCAGCCGCCAGCTGTGCTCTGCCACGGTTTCCCTGCGCCCGCCGGGGGTGTCGCAATGGCGGGTGGTGTCCTTCAGCCGGGCGGCGGTGTGCAGCATTTCCAGCAGGATTGTCGGTTCCATTTTCAGCGCTCCTTTGTGTTTTTTCTTTGATTATACCACTCCGGTCAAGACCGGCAAAGTTTTATTTGACGGAACTTCCTCTATCTGGTAACATATACCCATCTGCAAAAGACAGGAGCGATTGACTATGAATGCATTATTGATCGGCGGCACCGGCACCATCAGCATGGCCATCACCCGGCTGCTGGTGCAAAAAGGCTGGGAGGTGCATCTGCTGAACCGGGGCACCCGGAAGACGGAAGCGCCGGAGGGGGTCCACTGGATTCAGGCGGACATCTCCGACGAGCAGGCAGTCCGGGCCATTCTGGAGGGGCGGCATTTTGACTGCGTGTGTGAGTTCATCGGCTTCACCCCAGACCAGGTGGAGCGGGACATCCGGCTGTTTGAGGGCAGGACAAAGCAGTACCTCTACATCAGCTCTGCCTCCGCCTACCACAAGCCCATGAGGGACTGCCGCATCACCGAGGGCACCGCCCTGGCAAATCCCTACTGGGAGTATTCCCGGAACAAGATTGCCTGCGAGGAGGTGCTGATGAAGGCCTACCGGGAGCGGCAGTTCCCTGTGACCATCATCCGGCCCAGCCACACCTACGACAACCGGAAGATCCCCCTGGGCGTCCACGGCAACAAGGGCAGCTATCAGGTGATCAAGCGGATGCTGGAGGGTAAGCCCGTGATCATCCACGGCGACGGCACGTCCCTGTGGACCATGACCCACAACACCGACTTCGCCAAGGGCTATGTGGGGCTCATGGGAAATCCCCACGCCATCGGCGAGGCCTTCCAGATCACAAACGACGAAACTTTGACCTGGAACCAGATTTACGAAACCATCGCCCGGGTGCTGGGGGTAGATCTGAAGGCATACCATGTGGCCTCGGAGTTCCTGGCCGCCACCGGCAAATATGACCTGTTGGGCAGCCTCATCGGGGACAAGGCCAATTCCGTGATTTTTGACAACAGCAAGCTGAAGCGGGCCGTGCCGGATTTTGTGCCCACCGTCCGGTTCGAGGAGGGCATCCGGGACACCCTTGCCAACATCATGGCCCACCCGGAGCTGCAGCAGGAGGACCCGGAATTCGACGCCTGGTGCGACAAGGTGATCGACGTCCTGGAAAACGCCAAAAAAGCATTTTGAGGTAACGAAAACAAATCAGTAGACAAGCAAATTGTAATTTAGTGCAACGCCATTCGTAGGGCGGGGTCTTGACCCCGCCGACCCGGATCCGGTTTTTGATTGGTACGTTGAATGATACCAGGTGACAATGAGCACCAAAACCTTCCCCCGGGGGGTGGTGCTCCGCGCAGCGAATTCAAAATCTCAATGATTGCCGGTGGCAATCATACCATAATGAACAGGTGGCCCGGCGGTAGCCGGGTCCGATGAGGAACGGCGAAACCTGAAACATTAGAAAATTGTTTCATTAAAGGGTACTGTGTCGGACATTTATCCATTCATTTTGAAGCTTTTGGTTATCCTATAGGGCGCATTCCTCATCCGCCCCTGTGGGGCACCTTCCCCCCGGGGGAAGGTATTCTCACCGCACCTGGTTCCATTCAACGTACCAATCAATAATCGTTACGTGATCGGCGGGGTCAGAAAACCGCCCTACGAACGGGAACGCTAAACAACAATTTGCTGGA
>JALFGI010000331.1 GCA_022777455.1 Clostridiales bacterium
TCCGCGCCGACAATACTTGCAGGGCGACTTGCCGGGAAGATAGGTAATGCCAACATAATGCCCCCTTAGCTCAGTCGGTAGAGCGACGGACTGTTAATCCGCAGGTCGTTGGTTCGAGTCCAACAGGGGGCGCCAAAAATCTCGAATGCAAAGCATTCGGGATTTTTTATTTCCTCTTTTTCGCCGGGAATTCGAGGGCGTTTGGCCCGTGGATTTCCGGCTTTTTGTATTTGAGAAATGATACAATGAGGATGCTTTGCAATCCCAATTCACTTGCGTGATTTTTTGAAAATGGTGAAAAAGGACCTGGGAAACAGTGAAGCTGCTTCCCAGGTTCTTGTGTGCACAGATTTTTGGATCAATCCTCGTTGTCTGCACCCTCTATTTCTTCATCTGCCGGATTCTGAGAGGGGCAGCCTGCAAAGTTATTCCCATTGTGGCTTCCGATTGTCGTACTTTTTTTAGGACTGAAAATAATGCCCAGAACGATTCCAACTGCGGTACAGGCGACGGCTCCGTAAACCAGTTCCCGGTTGGTTCGGGTGCAGGTTTTGTCCAGATCGGAAAGGCTGAGCTGAACATTCTTCTTAATGGTCCTCCAGATTTCTTTCATGGTAATACCTCCTGAAAAGTGTTAACGCACGGATTTTGCGTATTCGGTTGGTGTAATTCCGAATTTCTCTTTAAACTGCCGGGAAAAGTGATGGACAGTGGAATATTGCAGCGCAGAGGCAATTTGAGTGAAATTCAGGTTGTTTTCCCGAATCATCTGTTTGCTCTCCTGGAGCTTGATCCTTCGGATGTATTCTCCGGGAGAAATCTGAAGATTCTTGTGGAACAGAACCGTGAGGTAGCTGGCGCTCACGCCTACCTGACCCGCCACCATTGGTACGGAAAGTTTCTCGCGGATATGAGCGGCGACATATTGCTGTGCCTGACGAATGATTTCATTCTCATTCTGAACCACATTCGTATTTTTGACCTTGCTTCCCGTCGGTTTCACGGATTCCCGTAGCAGGTAAAGAAGCAACAGCGTCAGCTGAGAAACGATGATGTCGGTGGAAAAGCAGTCCATTTTTTCCTGTTCCCGCAGCATGCTCTGTAAAAGGCTGGCAACCTGCTGGGGAGCTGAAAATTTGCGTTCCAGTAGTGGAGTGAAATCCACGCCGTCCACTTCAAAAGAAATGGTGACAAACCGGGGGGCGATGCCAATGTCTGCATACTGCATATGCCACTGGTTCGGCCCGTAAATAACCAAATCGCCTTGTTTCAGCAGCAAATCCTGACCGTCCACCACGGAGTGGAGTTCGCCCTGGTCCACATACGTCAGTTCCGGCATGGGATGGGATTCTCCGGGAAACAGGAATCCCTGCTCCTTCTCCTGGTAAAAGAAGGTGAGGATTCGCTCAATGCGGATGCAGGAGTTCAGGCGTGTGTCACGGTCCGGACCGAAGCCAAGGGATACCGGAGGTGTGGTGCTGTACATCTGCACCGCGCCTTCCTCCTGGAAAGTGCTCAGCCCAAAGGACACATCCGCATTCAGGCGGACGGTTTTGTCCAGATAGTAGTGGAGATACCGATCCTGACCGTCACAAATTGATAGAATAACAGTTCCGCCTGAGTAGGAGAGCCAGGTGCTTTCCACTGTGCGGTACAGCAGAAGGCGGGAGCCGGTAGGATGGACCATCAGGGCAGATTCCTTAGGATAAGGGTCAGCACTTTGCGCCCGCTCAGGTTGAACGGTGCCAAAATTTTTGAGCGCAATCTGATTCAGGTTTTGGATCATTGCATCGTACCTCCCGTGTCTCTGTTATACCCTGCGGCGTTATGACTATCATTATAATTTGAAAGAATAGAAAAGGCAATGCCTAATTTGTTTTTAAGGATGCTGGGAATGGTGTGACAGGGAAAGAAAATTCGTCCCGATTCTTGTGCAGATTTACCATGGTGTCACACTTCAGGGAATGGCGGATTTTTTATGTTTACTTCGTATTACGGTGCGGTAAGGATGAAATAGTTGAAAATGATAAAACGAAAAATGATAATGTTGAAAATGTTTAATAAAAAAGAAAAATTCATTCGTAAGCCAATAAAATGATATGGAAATAATCGATAAAAAAAGCCAAGTGAAATGAGCAAGCAATTAAGTCACTGCGGTAACCGACAAAAAACGCAGGAATATCAAAATATTATTGATATTTACCAATGGCGATGTATAATAGAGTTGTACAGAGTGATGGGCGATGATTCGTGAAATCGATAAATCGGATCGCTTTGCACCATACTTACTGTAAAGGGGAACAAAATGATGAAACTGTTTCATTTTCATCATTTTGAAAAAAGCAGTCACAAGAGTGCTATTGTACTTTGTGGTTGTAATGATCTGTTTGTTTACCCTTTATCCCTACTTTGTTATGCTGACCACTTCATTGAAGAGTCGCCAGGAAATCTTTTCCATGAACGGAACGCTCCTGCCCATCAAGGCTTTGTGGAGTAATTTCATTGACATCTGGCAGAAGGCGCCTATGGCAAAGTATATGCTGAACTCCATCATCATTGCCGGTGGTTCCACCATTATTGCAATGCTGTGCGGAATTCCTGCGGCATATGCACTGGCACGGATGAAGTTCAAGGGTCAGACGGCTTTTCTTGGCTTTATCATCGTCTCTCAGATGTTTGCCCCTGTGGTGCTGCTCATCGGTATCTATAAGGTGATGCAGTTCCTGAAGCTGACCAACAGCCTCATCGGCCTGATTTTTATCAATGCTGCCTTTAATCAGGCCTTTACCATCTGGCTGCTCCGGGGCACCTTTATGAGCATTTCCGCGGAGATGGAGCAGGCTGCCACCATTGACGGCTGCAACCGTGTGCAGGCACTGCTCCGGGTGCTGCTTCCTGTTGCTGCCCCCGGCATCGTGACCACGTTGATTTTCATCTTCATCAATGCCTGGAATGAGTATACCGTGGCTCTGTGCCTGATCTCTTCCGATACCCTCAAGCCTTTGACCGTGGGTATTAACATCTTCAATGGATACAACATGATCGAATGGCAGTATCTGTTTGCTGCCTCGCTGTTTGCCATTGTGCCCGTTGTCATCCTGTTCATGTCCATCGAAAAGAATCTGACCAGCGGCCTCACCGCAGGCGGCGTCAAGGGTTAACGGGGGAGGAAGAAAATGGAAACACTGCACAGAGAAGTCCTTTCTCATTTTGCGCTGGATGCTTCAGCGGTCAGCTGCGAGCGTTATGGCTGCGGACACATCAACGAAACCTACCTGGTGGTCGCAGAATCCGGGCGGCGGTATATCCTCCAGAAGATCAGCAACCGTGCCTTTCCGGACGTGGCAGGCCTGCAGGAGAATATCGCTGCGGTAACGGCGCACCTGCGCAGAAAGAACAGTACTCCGGGAACTGCCCTGAACCTGATTTATACCAAAGCAGGGGAGAGCTGGCATCACCAGGGAGAAAACAGCGATTGGCGTGTTTATGACTTTGTGGAAAACAGCATCTGCCTGCAGGCACCGGAGAGCCCGGAGGACTTCTACCAGAGCGCCATCGCCTTTGGCACCTTCCAGCAGCAGCTGGCCGATTTTCCTGCTGAGACCCTTCATGAGACCATTCGCAACTTTCACAACACACCGGACAGGTACCGCCTTTTCCGGGAAGCGTTGGCGGCGGATGTGAAGGGAAGATCGGCAGAGGTTCAGCCGGAAATCCAATTTGCCCTCTCTCGTCAGGAGACAGGCGGCAAGCTGATGGGAATGCTCCAGAACGGAGAGCTGCCTCTGCGTGTTACCCATAATGATACCAAGCTGAACAATGTGATGCTGGATGCCGGAACCCGCACACCCCTTTGCGTGATCGACCTGGATACCACCATGCCCGGACTCAGCGCCTATGATTTTGGCGATTCCATCCGCTTTGGCGCTGCAACAGCGGCGGAGGATGAGAAGGATCTGAGCAGGGTGACCATGTCTCTGGATCTGTTCCGCATCTTCACCCGCGGGTTCCTGAAGGCTTGTCCCGGCCTGACAGAAAAGGAACGTCAGATGCTGCCTGTGGGAGCGCTGACCATGACCCTGGAATGCGGTCTTCGTTTCCTGACGGATTATCTCGCGGGGGATGTGTATTTTGGCATTCACTATCCCGAACAGAACCTGGACCGCTGCCGCACCCAGTTTAAACTGGTTGCGGATATGGAAGAAAAAATGGCCCAGATGAAATCAATTGTTCAGGAAGAATACGAGAATTCCAAATAAAAAAGCCCGGCTGCTCCTTTGAGGAACAGCCGGGTTATTTCATCTGAAAAAGAGGATGGGAATATTATACTAATTCTTGATTAAAATCTTTAATCCTTTCCGGTCTGGATTGCGCCAGAATGCGTTATCTTCCTTGCTGGGCGTCAGCCCAGCTGCGTCATCTGCCTTTTCTGGCACAATCCATCCGCGAAAATGATTTAAATTATTTAATCAAGAATTAGTATTACTTCTGATAGTCGAACTGCAGATCGTAGATATCCACAGTGTCACCGTCCTGAATGCCCATTTCTTCCAGCCGGGTGAACAGACCACATTTGCGCAGCTGCTGGTCGAAATAATTCCGGGACTCGTAATCGTCGAAATTGATGTTCATCACCAGTCGCTCCAGCCAGGCGCCGGTGATCACCCAGGTGCTGCCCAGGTGCTCGATGGTCAGTTCCTTGGGATCTCCGGCCTCTTCCACCAGCTCCACATACTCCGGTTCATAAATGGTCACCGGGGGGAGGGTGCGCAGCTTTTCGGCCACGACCCGCATGAGATTCCGGGTACCCTGGGTTGTGCCGGCGGAAATTTCGTAGAGCTCGCAGCCTGCGGCTTCCACGCAGGTACGCAGCCTGGACAGATTGTCGCTGTCCGGGGGCAGCAAGTCAATCTTGTTGGCAGCAACAATCATGGGCCGGTTGCTTAAGTCGACGCTGTAGTTTGCCAGCTCGTCACAGATGGCGTTGAAATCTTCCACCGGGTCCCGGCCTTCACTGCCGGATACGTCCACCACGTGCACCAGAAGCCGGCAGCGGTCAATGTGGCGCAGGAAATCATGACCCAGACCCGCGCCTTCCGCGGCTCCTTCGATGATGCCGGGAATGTCGGCCATGACAAAGGACACACCTTCGTCCACATAAATCACGCCCAGGTTGGGGAACAAAGTGGTGAAATGGTAGTTGGCGATTTTGGGACGGGCGTTGGAGGTGACGGACAGCAGGGTGGATTTGCCCACATTGGGGAAGCCAACCAGACCCACGTCGGCCAGCAGTTTCAGCTCCAGAATGATGTCCCGCTCCTGGCCCTTCAGGCCGGCTTTCGCAAAACGGGGAACCTGACGGGTTGCGGTGGCATAGTGGGCGTTGCCCCAGCCGCCCCGGCCGCCTTTGGCGATGACGAAATCCTCGCCGGTGGACATGTCCACAATGATCTGATTGGTTTCGGCATCCCGAACCACGGTGCCTCTGGGCACATCGATGATCAGAGGCTCGCCCCGCTTGCCGCTCATTTTCCGCCCCAGGCCGTTGGCGCCTGCTTGGGCGGCATATTTGCGTTTGTAGCGGAAATCCAGCAGAGTGGACATGTTGTCGTTGACATGGAGAATGACGCTGCCGCCATGGCCGCCGTCACCACCGTCCGGGCCGCCGGAGGCCACATATTTCTCCCGGTGGAAGGCAACGGCGCCGTCCCCTCCACGGCCTCCGATGACTGTGATTCGAACTTTATCTACAAACATATAGATTCCTCCTTTGGGGTGCCGCCCTTCTGACATCCCGCCTCTTTCGTTCAGGTTTCCCGGTATCGGCTCATCATGATTTTGAACATTTCCTGGGTGGACGGCGGCGTATAGGTGATCGCATTGGCACCGGCATCAATGGTGGCGAGAATGGTATCGGGCTTGTTGCCGCCGGTGGCAATAATGGGAATGTCCGGGAACTGGCTGCGGATGCTGCGCACCAGGTCCGGTGTTTTATCGGCTGCGGCAACATTCAGGATGGAAGCGCCGCACTCGATGCGCATTCCAACATCGGTTTTCTCGTCCGTGACTGTGATGATGGTGGGAATATCCACTGCCCGGGCAACCGCGAGTAAATTCATATCGGATACAGGAGCATTCAGAACCACGCCCATTGCCCCCTGGCTTTCCACATCCTTGGCAAGGGAGATGGTGCGCACGCCCTGGGTGGTACCGCCGCCTACACCGCAGAAAACGGGAATGTAGGAGGCTTTGATGATGGCGTCACTGATGGACTGCTGGGGCGTGAAAGGGTAGACCGCGAACACCGCGTCAGCGTCACAGTTTTTGATGATTGCCAGGTCTGTGGTAAAGACCAGGCTCTTGATTCTTCTGCCGAAAATAACGATGCCGCTGGCTTTGAGAATTTCCTTCGGCATTTCCAGAATGTGGTGCCGGAGTCGGCTCTCCACCTGGGGGATTTGCTTTTTGCTCTGCTGCTCCATGGGGTTCATCCTTTCTGGGTAAAATAAAAACCATTTTAAGCGGAAGGGATGAACCAGGTAAAACGAAAGGATAAACAGAGTGTTAAAAAAGGACTGCTGCAAAAACTGCGGCAGTCCTTCTGAGGGCTATACGGAATTACTGCTCAGCGTAAACGGAGCACTTCCGGCGATCCTTACCCATACGCTCGAACTTGACAGTACCGTCGATCAGAGCGAACAGGGTGTCGTCCTTGCCGATACCAACATTGGTGCCGGGATGGATGTGGGTGCCTCTCTGGCGAACCAGAATGTTGCCGGCCAGAACGAACTGACCATCAGCACGCTTGCAGCCCAGTCTCTTGGACTCGGAATCACGGCCGTTCTTGGTAGAACCGCCGCCCTTGTGGTGAGCGAAGAACTGAATACCAATCTTCAGCATTTTGTTACACCTCCAAAACTTCGATATAATCAGGATAATCATCCCGCAAGCTGCACAGAGTCAGCATCATTCCGGCAAGAACTGCCTGGACGCTTTCCTCCTCATCACAGGAAGCAGGGAGGGTCAGAGTAACGCGGGCGTCCGCATCCTTGACCCGCACCTTGGCTTTGGCGCCGCACACATCATTGATGGTGGCTTCAGCCATGGTGACAACAGCGGAAATGGCGGCACAGACAATGTCTGCTCCGGCTTCAGCATAGCCGCTGTGACCCGAAACGGAGAATCCGGTGATTCTGTCGTTCTCGGTGAAAAACTCGCATCTTGTCATAAATTACAGAGCGAT
>JALFGI010000343.1 GCA_022777455.1 Clostridiales bacterium
GGTGACAGCCCTGCTGGCTTTGGTGCTGAGCAGTCTGTTCGCCTGGGTCCCCGCCCTGTCCAAAGCCCCCACCGGCACCCCTATCGTGATCTGCACCGTGGCAGCCGCTGCCGTCTGCGCCTGGCTGTTCCCCATCAAGGAGGAAGCGGAATGAATATTTATGTGTATATCGCCGCCATGGCCCTGACCACCTATCTGGTGCGTATGCTGCCGCTGACGGTGTTCCGCAAGCCCATCAAAAGCCGCTTTGTCCGGTCCTTCCTCCACTATGTGCCCTATGCCTGCCTGACGGCCATGACCTTCCCTGCCATTCTGGGGGACACGGCCTCCCTTGTCAGCGGCGCGGCGGCATTGGCGGTGGCAGTGGTGCTGTCCTACCTGGACCAGAGCCTGATGATCGTGGCCCTGGCTAGCTCTGCGGCGGTGTTTATCGTGGAGCGGCTTATGGGGCTGCCTCTGTGATTACTTCTGTAGTATCTTAATATTTCTTTACATTTCCTTGATTCGGTTGACTTTCTCCGATGGTTCTGGTAAGATACCCGAACCACGCAGGATTTACAGCTGGGAGGTTAAACCCATGGGATTCTGGGAATTATTGCTGTTAGGCGTGGGCCTGAGCATGGATGCCTTTGCGGTGTCGGTGTGCAAAGGACTGGCGGTACAGCGGCCGGACAGAAAGACGGCACTGGTCTGCGGCCTCTGGTTCGGCTTTTTCCAGGCCATGATGCCGGTGGCGGGGTTTTTCCTGGGCAGGATTTTTGCCGATGCCATCCAGGCGGTGGATCATTGGGTTGCCTTTGGCCTGCTGGCCGTTGTGGGCGGCAACATGATCCGGGAAGCGGCGGAAGAGGACGAGAGCCCTTCGGACCCGGACCTGTCCGTGAAGGCCATGCTTCCCCTGGCGGTGGCCACCTCCATTGACGCGCTGGCCGTGGGGGTCTCCCTGGCCATGGCAGAGGTTTCCATCTGGACGTCTGTGGCGCTGATCGGCGTGACCACCTTCGCATTGTCCGCGGCGGGTGCCGCAGTGGGCGGTGTATTCGGCCGGAAATACGAAAAAAAGGCGGAAATCTTTGGGGGCGTGACCCTGATCCTGCTGGGCCTGAAAATTCTGTTGGAGAATCTGGGAGTGCTGTAAATGGAAAACCGAAAGGGAAAATATCTGCTTCTGGCGGGGACCTGCCTGGTGCTGTGCTTTATCTGGGGCAATTCCATGCTCACCGGAGAGGCGTCCGGCAACATCAGCGGCGGGCTGCTGAGCTGGTTGATTGAGACGTTCCCCTTTATGAAATGGCTGCCGGAATACCTGCTGCGGAAATTCGGCCATTTTTCCGAATTCGGACTGCTGGGCTTTTTGCTTGCCTGGTTTTTTCTCCTCCAGGGCCAGCGGGGTGTTCACCGGATGTCCATGCCGCTGCTGTTTGCCATGACGGCGGCGCTGACGGACGAGACCATCCAGGTCTATTCCCTGGGGCGCAGCCCCAGCGTGCTGGATGTGTGGATCGACGTGGGCGGTGCCCTCGCCGGAATTGCCCTGCTGTACGGCTGCCATTACCTACTCAAATTGATTTTCAAAAGGAAAGGGACAACGAAATGAAAAAAATAGTTACGCTTGTTTTAACTCTTGGACTGCTGCTGAGCTTTGCCGGCTGCGCCAAGGAAGCCGCTCCCCAGGGAGGCGTGGAAGGCACTCCCGAGGAGATCATTGCAAAAATCTACGAAAACCATCAGAAGCTGCTGTTGAACGTAATGAGCACCGAGCTGGATGTGGCGGATGCAGATGCCGTTGCCTACTGCACCGGCCTGGAATCCGGGGACAAGCTCAGCGCTGCCTGCGTTTCCGAGCCCATGATGGGGAGCCAGGCCTATTCTCTGGTGGTGGCCCGGGTGAAGAATGCAGCGGATGCCCCTGAGGTGGCCAGGCAGATGTACGACAATGTGGACACTGCCAAGTGGATTTGCGTCAGCGCGGATACCAAGACTGCCGCTTACTCCGGTGATGTGGTAATGCTGTTCATGGTGGGCTCCCAATTTGCCGAGTCCGCCACCACCGACACCATTGTGGAGGCGTTCAAAACCGTCTGCGGCGGCAATGTGACCGTGGTGGGCTAAGGGAACCTTCCAATAAATCAGGTCCAAACGGCAGCGACCCCAAAGGCCGCTGCCGTTTTATCAAAGGAGCGATGAAATGCTATTTTCCGGGCTGACTTTTTTATATTGCTTCCTTCCGGCGGTGCTGATTGTTTATTTTCTGGCCCCCAGGAGATGGAAGAACGCTGTACTGCTGGTGTTCAGCCTGGTGTTTTACGCCTGGGGGGAACCGAAATATGTGCTGCTGATGGCGGCGACCATTGCCGGGTTCTATTTCTGCGGCCTGGGAATCGGAAGGGGAAAAACGCCCCGGGAACGGAAAAGCTGGCTGGCGGTTTCCGTGATACTGGGCGTAGGAGCTCTGGGAATTTTCAAGTATGCCGATTTCTTTGTTGGCTCTTTCAATGCGGTCACCGGTCTGAGCCTGCCTCTGCTACGCCTGGCGCTGCCCATCGGTATTAGCTTCTATACCTTCCAGTGCATCAGCTACACCGTGGATGTGTACCGGGGCCGGGCGCTGCCTCAGAAAAACATCATCACCTTCGGTGCCTACGTGTGCCTGTTTCCCCAGCTGATCGCGGGACCCATCGTGCGCTACACCGATGTGGCCCGGGAGCTGGAGCAACGGGAACACCACTGGGAGGATTTCGCCCTGGGACTGCGGCGTTTTTTGTTTGGCCTGGGGAAAAAAGTGCTGCTGGCCAATCAGTTTGGGGAACTGACGGAAGCCTTTCGCGGATCCGGGGAACCATCGGTGCTGTTCTGCTGGCTGTATGCCCTGGCATTTCTGCTTCAGATTTACTTCGATTTTTCCGGCTATTCGGATATGGCCATCGGCCTGGGCCGGATCTTCGGCTTTCATTTTCCGGAGAATTTCGACTATCCCTATCTTTCCTCCAGCGTCACCGAATTCTGGCGGCGCTGGCATATGACCCTGGGAGGCTGGTTCCGGGACTATGTGTATATCCCCCTGGGGGGCAGTCGGGTGGGAAAGCTGCGATGGTTCTTTAACATTCTGGCGGTGTGGATGCTCACAGGCCTCTGGCACGGGGCCAGCTGGAATTTTGTGGTGTGGGGCTTGCTGTTCGCGGCGCTGCTGCTGCTGGAAAAATTGGTTCCCGGGCTGAAAAAGCTGCCCCGGGGCATTGCTCAGGGCTATGTGCTTCTGGTGGTGCTGATTAGTTTTGTGGTGTTTAACGCCCCGGATTTCAGCCAGGCGGGGCAGGACCTGGCGGGAATGCTGGGCCTGGCAGGTTTGCCGGGCACCACGGCAGAATCCCTGTACGCCCTTCGCAGCAACGCCGTGCTGCTGGCGGTTGGCGTCCTGGGGGCCACTCCTTTGCCCAAGCACTGGGGTCAGACAATGGGAGAACGGCTGCCGATGCTGGAAGCCCTGGCCATGGCGGCACTGCTGCTCCTGTGCACTGCGTATCTCGTGGACGGGTCGTTTAATCCCTTCCTCTATTTCCGGTTCTGATTCCCACCCCGGCAATCGGGAAAATTGTTGTTTAGCGCACCGGCGCGGCAGCGCCCTTGGCTCCCCCCATAGGGAAGCCAAGGGACGCGGTCAACGTATCCCAAACCACAATTTATCTGAGTGTATGGTAAAACGGATGTATACGGATTTGTATC
>JALFGI010000012.1 GCA_022777455.1 Clostridiales bacterium
TAGAATTCGCCGTGGCAGCCTCCGCTCTGAAGCACTCCATCGAGGGTGACTACAACATGGTCACCGTTGCGGAAGTGGAGAAGCTGGCCGGCGGCGACGGCTCCGGCAGAATCCAGCGCTAAGCGGGCAATGCCCGCAGATCATGCGTGCTCGGCTGGTCGGTAATCGTTACACCACAGGGTACCGCTCGGTAACGTTTTTGCGGAACAGAATTCACCCTTAACCCGGCAGGGCCGGGCGCCAATGCGTGCTCGGCTGGCCGGTAATCGTTACACCACAGGGTACCGTTCGGTAACGCTCCTGCGGAACAGAATTCACCCTTAACCCCGCAGGGCCGCTCCCCCAATATCCAAAACAACGCCCGGACACAAAAAATGTCCGGGCGTTGTGCGTTCAGGTGATAAATGGCGCTTTTATGCGTAGCTATGGATACCGGGGAGCAGGGTATTGACGCCGATGTAGGTGAACACTACGCAGGCAAAGCCGATGACGGCGAAAATGGCAGCGCTTTTGCCCTTCCAGCCCCGGGAAATCCGCAGGTGCAGGTAGATGGCGTAGATGAACCAGGTGATCAGCGCCCAGGTCTCCTTGGGGTCCCAGCTCCAGTAGCTGCCCCAGGCCTGCTCCGCCCAGATGGCCCCGGTGATGAGCACCATGGTCAGGAATAAAAAGCCCAGGGACACCGCCCGGTAGCTGATGAAGTCCAGCTTCTTTCCCTCCGGCACGTTCTTCTGCCAGAACTCGGAGCCGGACATCTTCTCCCGAAGCAAAAACATGGCGGACACCGCGCAGCTGACCCCAAAGGAACCATAGGAGATGATGGCGGTGGACACATGCAGCGCCAGCCAGCCGCTGCGCAGGGCAGGCATCAGCTCCCGCACCTGCTTGTTCTGCAGGGCGGCGTAGGCGATGATGATGAGAATCACCGGGGTGGCAAAGGCGCCCATGGCCCGGAACCGGAACCGCCACTGGAACACCAGATAGCACAGGCAGATGCCCCAGGCAAAGCTGGAGGCGAATTCATACTGGTTGGTCAGGGGCAGCCGTCCGGCACCGATGCCCCGTACCGCCAGGGCCAGGGTATGGGAGACAAAGGCTGCAACCATCAGGGCATTGGCAATTTTCCCGGCCTTTTCGCTTTTCAGGGCAAAGAACACGAAAAACAGGATCATGGCCGCCGCGTACAGGGCAAAGGCGGCATAGAAGAAGATTTTTTCCACCAACAGGAAATTCATTTGGAACCCTCCTTGATTTTTTGGGCAAGCTTCTCCCGGAAGAGCTCGCTCCCCTTCCGGCTGCGGCCATACACCCGCCAGCCGCCGCTTTCCGGCATCAGCCAGATTTCCTCCGGGCGCAGGTAGAAGGCAGCAAACAGGGCAAAGAGCAAAATTGCGCCGCCCACCCCCGCCAGGGGCGTGAAGGGATCGTGCTTGATCTGGATCAGGGTGTAGGAGCGGGGGTTGGAGAAGAGGATGGTATAGTCCGAAACGGTGATTTTTTCACCGGAGCGGAGCACGTTCATTCCCAGCAGCTCTCCATCATAATAGAGCATGTACAGGTATCCGGGGTCCACGATCTGCCCGGAGGCGGAGGTGGGCATGCCGGCTTCATCCTGGGTATAGTCGGGGTAGAAGGCCCGGAGCATCACAATCAGCTCCGGCAGGTCCGCCACCGCCCGGTATTCTCCGGCGCAGAGAGTTTCGGTTTGAATCAGTTCCTCCCCCTTATAAATGGCCATGTCCGCCGCCCAGCCGGTGGAGTTCTGGTAAAACCGCAGTCCGCCGGCGTCCCAGGGGTGATTTACCGAGGCTTGGCCGCTCCATTGCTCCCCGGTTTCCCCATTTTTCAGGGTCAGGGAGGCAGTGTACTGCTCCACGGTGTCATCGGCCCGGAGTTCAATGGAAAAATCGTCAATGGAAAGGATCAAGCCTGTATCCGCGATAGGCTTCTCCTGGCCGGGCACCCCGAACACGGAGTAGTTCACGGTGAATATCTGTCCCAGAGCAAAGCCCGCAATGATGATCAGGATGCCCAGGTGGGTCAGCCAGGCCCCCAGGAAGCCCACCCGGTGGCGGATGGCATAGCGGCCTCCCTCGTGATTTTCCCACTTATGGAAGCCCATTTCCTTCAGCAGGGCATCCGGGTCGCCGGAGAAGGGAATCCCCTCCTCCCTGGCGGGAAGGGGCCGGGTTTTCTGCTTCATTTTGTTCACAATGGGGGAAAGGTGCAGCAGGTTGCAGCCCAGCAGATTGCCGCAGAGCAGCAACGTCAGCAGGATGAACCACCAACTGTGGAACACATCATCCAGCCCGGCAGCCAGGATCAGGCCGCTCCAGCCGGGGTAGGCATTTTCGTACACCGCCTGGATCTCCCCCTGGGGAATCACGCTGCCCGCAATGCACACCAGCACAAAGAGCACCAGAATCACCAAAGCAAATTTCATGGAGAACAGAAAGCCCAGTCGTTTTTTGAGATTGTCCATAGGGATACCTCCCAGAGAATGGTAAAAAGCAACGGAACGGTAAATTGTAATTTGCGGGCAGTGCCCGCGGACAATGGCGCACCGGGCTGGTGTATTCTCCGGGACTCCTGGGCAGTGCCCGGTAACGTTTCTGCGCAGTAAAAGTGATTTCCCATCCAATAACGGCGTGCAAAAACGAACCGAGCGGTACCCAGGAGTGTATCGACGACAGACCAGCCGAGCACGCATTGGGGTGAAGCGCCCTGCGCTTCAAATTACAATTTATCCGAGTCATATCTTGCGCTGTTTTTGAAAACGGAGGAGCCGGAATGGCTCCCCCGTTATTGTGCGGTTACTCCCGCAGCTCCACCACAACGCCGTGGGGGAGACAGACGATGAGGCCTACGGTGTCCTTGGTGAGGGCGGGGGTATGGACGCAGATCTGGTTGTCGCAGTCGGATTCGGACACCCAGGCCCGCCCCTGTCCGATCACCAGGGTATTGTGCCAGCTGCCGTCCGCCGGGGAGATGACCACGGTGGCATCGGTGTGCAGGGGGTAGGTGCCGTATTCCTCTCCGTTTACGGTTACCAGCACCTGGGTTCCCCCGGGGTTCCGGAAATAGACGGCGGCACCCGCCGCCGCTGAGAGCACCAGGATCAGTGCCAGCAGGGCGATGAGCTTGCGATTGGAAATGTTCATGGAATTTTAGGCGGTGTGGAACAGCTGCATGCCTTCTTCAATTTTCGCGGCGGCCTGATCCAGGCAGGAATTGGCCAGCTTGGAGTTGTGAGCGCCCTCGCTGTTTTCCACATACTGATAGTCGAAGAACCACTGGGCATGACGGTACAGCACCCGGATGGCGTTCAGCTCCTCCTCGGTGTACTCACCGGAGGCAACGGCTGCGGCCAGCTGATCCTTGAAGGCGGACAGGCTGTTGCCCACTTCCTTTTCCCGGGCGGTGACTGCATCCTGGATGGCGTGGACCTTCTCGGCCATGTCCACATCCTTATGGCAGGCGGCGCAGGTATCCAGAATGGCCTGGCTTTCCAGGGGGCTCACCAGATTGTGGCTGGTGTAGCTCACGCCGTTTTCCGTCACCTTTTCCATATGGCAGGAGGCGCAGCTCATGCCGAAATTGGCATGGATGCTGCCGTTCAGGTAGGTCTCCATCTCGGGATGCTGGGCCTTCAGCAGTTTGGCGCCGGTGGAGGGCTGGGTCCAGTCCGCGAAGTCGATGGAATCATAGTATTCCAGCATGGCCTCGGGGGTCATCTCCGCTGCGTTGGTGTAGGGAATGGTGGTGGCCTTTGTGGCAGGATCGAAGTAGTACTCGATGTGGCACTGGCCGCAGGACAGGGTGGCGGCATCGATACCACTCATATCCAGCTTGTCGGTGAAATAATCGTGGGTCACCACCAGTTCGCCGGTGTCGGTCTTGTCGGCATGGCAGCTGTAGCAGCCAATGCTCTCGTTCATGGAGGCCATGACCTCGTCAAAGTCCAGGCTGTAGGCGCTGACACCCTGCTCCTGCACCAGCTTGGTGAAGTCGGCGGTCTTGCAGGTCAGGCAGTTGGCCAGGGGGTGAGGACGGGCGGTATTGGCCAGGTCCTCCAGGCTGTAGGCGTGGCCCCGGGCGCTGTCGTACTGCTTGGCAAAGCCGAAGCCCTCGTAGAGATTCACCAGATAGGGATCTGTCTCCAGGTAGGGCACCGCGTAGCTGTTCTCCGCGGTGGCATTGTAGGAATCCAGAATCAGCTCACCGGCAGTCTTGGCAGGAGCCTGGACTGCTTCCTCAGCTTCCACGGGGATCAGCAGACCGGCCTGGATCAGGGCCTGAGTCACAGCGTCCCGGGCCGCGTTGGTGGTAACGGTGGCACCGGCCATGCCGTCCACATTACTGGACTGGGCTGCCAGGATCTTGGCGGGCAATTCCGCCAGCACCACGCCGCCCAGCTCGGGAGTCTCCCCGTCGCCGGTGAGCTTCACATCCACGATCTTGCCGTCGGCCACGGTCACCTCCGCCAGGATGTCGCAGAACATGCCCTTGGCGCTGCCGGTGAACACTTCACCGGGCACCGGCGCGTTTACGTAGTTGTAGAGGCAGACGCAGCCAGCCAGAACGGCAAAGCTGACCAGAAAAGCAATGAGCCACTTCAAGATCTCATTGACCGCCAGCTTGGCGGGGCTTCCATGTTTGTTTTCCATGGTATCAACTCTCCTTGTATATCATATTCCTTCCATCTTACAGGAACCGGATGGACTTGGTGGGGCACTTCTCCACGCACTTGCCGCAGGCCACGCACTTCTCCGGGTCAACCCGGGACAGGTTATTCTCCAACGTGACGGCGCCCTGCTCGCACTGCTTGACGCAGATGCCGCAGCCGATACAGCCGGCGGAGCAGGCCTTCTTCACCGCGGGGCCCTTGTTCTTGTTGGAGCAGCGGACGGCCACCTTGGTGGTGCGGTCGTGCATGCCGATGATGCCCTTGGGGCAGGTTTTGGAGCAAAGGCCGCAGCCGATGCACAGCCGGGGATTCACCACGGCGATGCCGTCTTTGATGGAGATGGCACCCTGGGGGCAGACCTTCACACAGCTGCCCAGCCCTAAGCAGCCGTACTCACAGCTCATGTAGGGCAGGCCGCTGAGCACGGCGGAGCGGCAGTCCTCGATGCCCACATAGGTTGCTTTCGCCTTGGTGACTTCGCAGGTGCCGGCGCACTGGACGTAGGCCACCTGGGGGTCCTGGTCAATGGCTTCCTTGCCCAGGACAGCGGCGATTTTGGCGATGTTCTCGGTGCTGTTGCCGGGGCAGGCATCCACCCGGGCCTCTCCCTTGACGATGGCTTCCGCCACCGCGTCACAGCCGGCATAGCCGCAGGCGCCGCAGTTGCTGCCCCGCAGGCATTCCCGCACCCGGGTCACCCGGTCGTCCACTTCCACATAGAACTTCTTGCTGGCCGTCACCAGTGCCAGGCCCAGAACCAGACCCACCAGGCCGATGACCAGCGTGGAAATAATCACTGTTTGCATAGGCTCACCTCCATCAGGACAGGCCGCTGAAGCCCATGAAGGCCATGGCCATCAGGGTCGCGCACAGCAGCACGATGGGCGCACCCCGGAAGGGGGCGGGAATGGCCTCCTCGTCGATATGCTCCCGGATTTCGGCCAGCAGAACGATGGCCACGGTATAACCGATGGCAGTGCCCAGACCGGCAACCACGCTCTCCAGGATGGTGTACTCATTCTGCACATTGGTCAGCGCCACGCCCAGCACGGCGCAGTTGGTGGTGATCAGGGGCAGGTAGATGCCCAGGCTCTGATAGATGGCGTGGGCGTTCTTTTTCAGGAACATCTCCACCATCTGCACCAAGGCGGCAATCACCAGGATGAACACGATGGTTTTCAGATAGTCCAAGCCCAGAGGCGCCAGCACAAACTGGTACAGCAGCGCCGCCACCAGGGAGGCAACGGCCAGCACCGCGGTAACCGCCAGGCCCAGAGAAAGGGAAGCCTTCTTCTGCGCTGACACGCCCAGGAAGGAGCAGATACCCAAAAACTGGCTGAGCACCACGTTGTTCACCAGCGCGGTGGTCACAATAATCGTAATGAGACTTGTCATACCTTGGCCTCCTTTTTGTCACAGCCGGAAGAAGCGCAGCTGGCGCAGCAGCCGTCGCAGCCTTCCACCACCTTGTTGGCCCGGTTCTTGATGCCCACGGCGTTCATGATGGCCACCACAACGGCCAGCACCAGGAACGCGCCGGGGGCCCGGACAAAGAAGGCAATGGGCTCGAAATGACCGGGCAGGGCAATGCCGAAAATGCTGCCCGCACCCAGCAGCTCTCTCACGGAGCCGATGATCACCAGGGCCACGGTGAAGCCCAGGCCCATGCCCAGGCCGTCGAACAGGCTGAGCAGGGGGGGATTCTTGGAGGCGTAGGCCTCGGCACGGCCCAGGATGATGCAGTTGACCACGATCAGGGGAATGTAAATGCCCAGCGACGCGTACAGCGACTCCATGTACGCCTCCATCAGCAGCTCCACCACGGTGACGAAGGAAGCCACGATGACGATGAAGGCCGGCAGCCGCACCTCATCGGGGATCACCTTGCGCAGCAGGGAGATCACCACATTGGAGATGGCCAGCACCACCAGGGAGCTCAGGCCCATGCCCAGACCGTTGATGGCGGAGGTAGTAACCGCCAGGGTGGGGCACATGCCCAGCATCAGGATGAAGGCCGGATTTTCTTTGATGATACCATTATAAATTCTTTCCCAACAGGCTTTCATGTTTTCGGCCTCCTTACTTCAGATTTGCCGCGAAGAAGTCCAGCGCGGCATTCACGGCATCCACCACGGAGCCGGAGGTGACGGACGCACCATTGACGGAGTCGATCACATCGTCCTCTGCGGAAGCGCCGCCCTTGTTCAGGGTGAAGCTGGCCACATTCACTCCGGCGAACTGGTTCATAAAGTCGGGCTCGCCGCACTTCATGCCCATGCCGGCAGTTTCATGGAGCTCGGTAAAGGAGATGCCGTTCAGGGTGCCGTCGGCCTGGATGCCCACCACCAGTGCCAGACCGCCGTCGAAGGACTGGGCATTCCGCACGCTGATGGCATAGCCCACAACATTGCCCTGGTCGTCCACACCGGTGAGGGCCTTCTGGATGGTGACGGAGCCGTAAGCACTCCCTTCCGCTGCGGCCTGAACCGCTTCGTCCGTCTCAAAGGAAACGGCGCCGGGCACCACTTCCAGGAAGGCGGCCTGGGCGGCACGCTCTTGGTTTTCGGCAATCCGCTCGGCGGTGAGGACATACACGCCGCTGAGGGCCGCACCGGCAACCAGGGTGATCACCAGCAGGATGATGACGGGCTTGGGAATGGCGGCCTTCCGGTCCTTGGGGATGCGGAACGCAAAGGGCAGGGGGATGAACAATTCGTCAATGATGTTGCTGAACATATTGGCCAGCAGCACGGCGTAGGTGGTGGAGTCGGCGGAGGCACCCTTCACCCGGAACAGACCGATGAGCACACCGGTGACGCAGCCGTAGAGCAGCTGGCCCTTGGTGGTGGAGGGGCAGGTCACGGGGTCCGTGGCCATGAAGAAGGCAGCCATCAGCAATCCGCCGCCCAGCAGCTGGGGCAGCAGGTAAGCCGGGTCAATGCCGTGTCCGCCGAAGATCATCAGGAAAATGGCGGTGGAGCCAATGGTGGCGGTGGGAATCTCCCAGGTGATGCCATGGGAGAGCAGCAGGTAGATACCGCCGGCGATCAGTCCCAGGGCGGAGCTGCCGATGACACCGCTGGTATTGCCCATGGCCAGGGCCAGCATGTCGATGGTTTTCCCGGAGGCCAGCTCTGCCAGGGGGGTCGCGGCGGAAACGCCGTCCAGGGTGTAGCCGGTCATGGCGGTGCCGAAGGAGATCAGCAGGAAGCTCCGGCCGGCCAGGGCGGGGTTCATGAAGTTGTGGCCCAGGCCGCCGAACAGGCACTTTACCACCAGAATGGCAAACACGGCGCCCAGAACGGGGATATACACCGGGACGTTCGCCGGCAGGGTCAGGGCCAGCAGAAGGCCCGTGAGGATGGCGCTGCCGTCGGTGACGGTGTTGGGCCGCTTGGTCACCCGGTCAAATACGTACTCGGTCAGCACGGCAGAGGTGATGGACAGCAGGATAATCAGCGCGGAATACCACCCGTGGGCCCAGACGCCCAGCACCGTGGTGGGCAGCAGCGCCAGCAGCACATCCCGCATCACAGCCTTGGTAGAGAGGCCGCCGCGGTCATGGGGCGCGCTGGAAATATGAAGTAATTCACTCATTCGTCGTTACCTCCTTATTTCTTCTTCGCGGCCATGATCTCTGCCTTGGTCACCTTGAACAGCTGCATCAGAGGCCGTTTGGCGGGGCAGATGTAGGTGCAGCAGCCGCAGGCGATACATTCCAGACCATACAGCCGGTTTTCGTACCGATCGTAATTCTTCCGCAGGGCAGCCACCTGCATCAGCTGGGGAGACAGGCCCAGGGGGCACACCCGGTTGCACCGGCCGCAGCGCAGGCAGGCGGTGGTGGTGGACTCGGCCACGGTGTCGTAGGACAGGGCGGTGATGGCGTTGTTGTTCTTGCAGACAGGAACCTCCAGGCTCTGCAGGGCCACGCCCATCATGGGGCCGCCGAAGAGGATTTTCTTGGGTTCCAGCCCTTCCTTCCAGCCACCCACGGCCTGAACCAGCTCGGAGCCCAGGGTGCCGATCTTCACGAAGAAGTTGCCGGTGTCCTTCACGCAGTCGCCGGAAACGGTGACGGTGCGCTCCATCAGAGGCTCATTCAGGCACACGGCCCGGTAGATGGCCCGGATGGTGGCCACATTGTCCACCACGCAGCCGGCATCGGCGGGGAGCATACCCAGCTTCAGGTGCTTGTTTGTCACCACGCTGATCAGGGAACGCTCGCCGCCCTGGGGATACTTGGTTTTCAGGGGCAGGACGGAGATCTTTTCGTGACCGGCGCAGGCGGATTGCATGGCGGCGATGGCCTGGGGCTTGTTCTTCTCGATGCCGATGATGCCCACGGCGTTGGGGAAGAGCTTCAGGATAATCTCCAGGCCCTCCACGATTTCCTCCGGGCAGGTGCGCATCAGCTGATCGTCACAGGTGATGTAGGGCTCGCACTCGGCGCCGTTGGCAATGATGTACTTGATTTTTTCCGGCTCCTTCACCGTCAGCTTCACATGGGTGGGGAAGCCTGCGCCGCCCATGCCCACGATGCCGGCAGCCTTGACCTTGTCCAGGATTTCCTGACCCGACAGAGTTTTGTAATCGGTTTTCACACCGATGCCCTCTGCCAGGGTGTTGGCTCCGTCGCTGGTGATGACGATGGCCTGCCCCATGCCGCCGGCGGCGGTGGGACGCAGCTCAATGGCCTTCACCGTACCGGAAACGGAGCTGACGATATTCGCGGACACAAATCCGCTGGCTTCGGCGATGAGCTGACCTGCCAGAACGGTATCGCCCTTTTTCACCACAGGGGTGGCAGGCTTGCCAATGTGCTGGCTGGTCAGGAACACCAGATCTCCCACGGGGGTATAGGGGATCAAGGGTTTTTCACAGGAAAGCTCCTTCATTTCCTCCGGATGGACGCCGCCTCGGAATGTTTTGTCTCCCATAGACATCTCTCCTTGTTGTAATGAGTTCTGTATCCGATAAGGGCAGGTACGCAAAGGCACACTCACCCAGCTTGGGTATTTAACTATTATAGCGGATGGGGCAGGAAAAGGCAAGAATTTCAAGTATTTACCAAGAAAAAAACAGAATCCCTTTTTGTGCAGTTTGCCTCCCCGATTCCCCCAGGCACTGTAGAGAAGGCAATTTGCGGTTGGTCAGCTGCGTGTCCGGTTGAATGGGATACCATTCGTCCCGTCCCGATTCTACTGCATGATCGGGAGGCAAATGCCTCCCCCAGACTGTCGAAAAAGTCCAGCTTTTGCTGGGCTTTTTCCATTTTCTATGATATAATACATATGGGTGATGAAAATGCTTGAACGTGGAAAAATGGAACGTGGAGTATATGAAATCGTGGACACGGAAAGTCTGGTGCCTACGGAACATTTGCTGCGCAAAATTGATGCAGCAATCAACTGGAACAAACTCTACGATATGGTGGAGCCGTTGTATTGTGAGGATAATGGCCGACCCAGCATCGACCCGGTTGTACTGTTCAAAATGGTACTCATTCAGCATCTGTATGGTCTACCCTCTTTGCGCCGGACAGCGGAAGAAGTTTCGCTGAATGTGGCATATCGTTGGTTTCTGGGCTACCGGCTGCAAGAAGAGACACCGCATTTCTCCACAATCAGTTATAATTTCAAGCATCGTTTCACCCCTGAGACTGTAAACCAGATATTCGACTGGATTCTCAGCGAGATTGCAGAAGCCGGTT